>DATNAI010000309.1:0-8812 GCA_035572875.1 Castellaniella sp.
CTGAAGCCCGGGCGGCCCATAAGGGCCGTCCGGGCTTTTTCATGGCTGTATCGGCCGGCCGCGCCGCCGGGGCTCACCGGGGCAAACCCCACACCCACGCGACCGCCAGACGCCTCACCAGAGGCGCCGATTGAAAAGCTCGGATCCGCTGTTAAAATACATAGTCAATCTATGCAATTGACGGGACCTGCTGTTCCGCCTGATACCCCCATGACAGAACCCTCAGGACCCGATCTCGTAGGCGCCGAACTGCTGGATGTCGTCGTCCGGCTCAACCGCTGGGTCACGCGCCACACAGACTGGCCACTCCCGGTTGCGCAGGCGCGCGTGCTGTCCCAGATCGACGAGATGCGGACCACGCGCGTCAGCGACCTGGCCCGCGCCCAGCACTGCAGCCAGCCCACCATGACCAGTCAGGTCCGGCGCCTGCAGGACCAGGGCCTCATTGCCCGTACGCCCGACCCTGACGACGCGCGGGCCGCCTGGATCTCGCTGACGGATGACGGCCGGCGGACGCTGGCCGGGATTCGTCGGGCTCGTGCCGACATCATCGAATCACTGATCAGGCGACTTGCCCCGGCCGACCGGCAGCGCCTGCAGGGCGCGCTCGACGCGCTTACCGGGTTGCTCGCCGCCGCCTACCGCCAGACACCGCTTCAACAGGAACAATCCGGATCATGAAATTGCTGCAACAACCCAAGGCCGTGCTGGCCGTGGCCTTTGCGTGTGTCATCGCCTTCATGGGCATCGGGCTGGTGGATCCCATCCTGAAACCCATCGCCGATTCGCTGGGCGCCACGCCCTCGCAGACATCGCTGCTGTTTACCAGTTACATGCTGGTGATGGGGGTCGCCATGCTGATCACCAGCGTCGTATCCAGCCGCCTGGGCGTCAAACGCACGCTGCTGCTGGGACTGCTCATCATCATCGTCGGCGCCGGTGCCGCCGGCATGTCCGATTCGATCGGAGCCATCGTCGGCTACCGCGCTGTCTGGGGGCTGGGCAACGCGCTATTCGTCGCCACGGCGCTGACCGCCATCGTCAGCGCATCCCAAGGATCTGTGCGCGACGCCATCATTTTCTACGAGGCGGCACTGGGCGTGGGCATTGCCGCGGGTCCATTGATCGGCGGCGTCCTGGGGTCCATCTCGTGGCGCGGACCTTTTTTCGGCGTCTCGGTGCTCATGGCGTTTGCGCTGCTGGTCACGGTATTTCTTCTGCCCAAGCCCCAGTCCCGGCCGAACCGCAGCTCTCTGCGCGACCCGTTTCGGGCGCTGAAGCATCGGGGGCTCCTGGGTGTAGCCATCACCGCCCTGCTCTACAACTTCGGCTTCTTCACGCTGCTGGCCTATACCCCGTTCCCGATGAACATGACCGCCCAAGGAGTGGGGCTCACCTTTTTCGGCTGGGGCATGGCCCTGGCCTTCGCCTCCGTCATCCTGGCCCCGCGCCTGCAGTCAGCCTTCGGCACCATTCCCTCGGCGCTGGGCGCGCTCGCCGGCTTTGCAATGGTGCTGATCGCCATGGCCGTCTGGACCGATCACCGGGCGGTGCTCGTGGCCGGCGTAGTCGTGGCGGGACTATTCCTGGGCATCAACAACACGCTGGTCACGGAGACCGTCATGCACGCAGCGCCCGTCGAGCGGGGCGTGGCCTCCGCCGCCTACAGCTTCGTACGATTCACGGGCGGTGCAGTCGCACCGTGGCTGGCCGGCTACCTGGGCGAGACCATCAACGACCACGTACCGTACTGGGTCGGCGCCGCCGCCGTACTGATGGGCGCCATGGTGTTGGCCAGATCCCGGCGTCACCTGGCGCACATTGACCGGGAGACCCATGGTGCCGCGTCTGACACACGCGCGGATACGGTACCCGCCAGGGCGTCCGTTTCAGAACCCGCCTGACGCCCCGCCCGCCTCTCGGACGAGGCCGCCTCGCGTTCAGCCGGTCCAGCCCCGAACATCGAGGCGCGAGCCCAAGCATGTCGCGGCCTTCGCCGTCAGGCACGAAGGATGCTGCTCCTCCGGTTCTGGCAATTGCTGGAACACATGCACTGACCCATTCAAGGAGAGCAATATGCGCGACGACTATCGAAGAATCCGGGAAGGCTACGATCCATCGGACGACAACAGAGGCAACGACGACAGATACGGCTCACGCGGGGCGCATGGCCAACAAGGCTACTCCGGCGAGCGCGGCCGAGGCGGCTCCCGTTTGAACGAGCACTGGGGCTCGGAACCCGACGAGGACTTCAGGGAGAACGTCGGCTATGGCGGCCGTACGTCGCAGTGGGGACAGCGCGGCGACCGTCCGTATGGCTCCGGGGGCGAGTACGAGCGAGAGCGCTACGGCAGCCGGAATCAAGGCGGCCGGGACCGGAACTACGATTTCGGCCGGAGTGACGAGGGTGGCCCTTATGGCTATGGCGAAGGCCGTTTCGGACAAAATGAAGGATGGGGCGGTCGGAGCCAATACGGTGAACGCAACGAGGGCGGAAGCCGCTACGGCCGGACCGGGTACCGCGGCAGCAACTACGGCAGCAGCTATAGCGGCGGGGGCAGAAGCGGCGGCGGCGAGTTCGGGAGCGCTTACGGCGACAGAAGCTCGGGCGGCAGCTACGGCGGCGGCTACGGCAGCGGATACGGCGGAAGGACATCCGGCGAAGGCGACTACGGCAGCGGATACGGGGGACGAACTTATGGCGGGGGCGAGTACGGCAGCGGGCGCGGAGAGCGGTCCAGCGCGTCACGAAGCATGCCCAAGAACTACCAGCGCTCGGTCGAGCGCATCCGCGATGATGTCTGCGAGCAGCTAAGCCGCAGTGGCTACGACATCAAAGACGTCTCGGTCGAGGTGAGCGGCGGGAAGGTCACGCTGGAAGGCACTGTCCAGGACCGGTACACCAAGCACGCCATCGAAGATTGCGCCGACGACAGCATGGGGGTTCGCGAAGTGGACAACCGCATCCGGGTGAGCCCGGAGGGTGGGCGGAGCCATCAGGGCGAACAAGACCACCAAGGGCAAAGCTCGATGGGCAGCCATTCGTCCGGACAGGCGGACACGTCAGCCAGCGAAAAGAAACGGACTTAGCGCCAAGGGCCCGCGAGCGCCGTCCCAACCGTCGTTGGAGGGCGCCGCGGCCCGGCTGAACGTCCGGAAGCAGTTCAGAGGTGAGGCGGTGGGCGCCGTTGCCGGGCCGAGGCGGCGCGGGATGTCATGGGAAGACTCGGCAATTACGTCCGTCGACGAACCGGAGCCCTTGAACGTGGACGCCGGTGCTCTCGGAGACAGCGGCGCTGAAGGCCCTCTTCCGCCCCGCCGCCGCGATCATACCGTGACGAAACGCCCCACCCACTGCGCGTAAGCAGTGATGAACTTGCGCAGAAAGTCGCGGGTGCCGTCGTTGTTGATGCCGCCCTTTTCATCCAGCAGCGTATCCACCTTGCCAATGTAGGCTTCAGGCTGCAGCATGGTTGGCGTATCAAGATAGGTCAGGGACTGTCGGAGATGATGGTTGGCGCCAAAGCCGCCGGTTGCAGCGATCGACGCTGAAACAATACCCGCCGGCTTCCCGGCCCACACGTTTTTGCCCCAGGGCCGTCCGCCAATGTCCAGCGCGTTCTTCAGTGCCGCCGGCATCGAACGATCGTGTTCCGGCGTGACGAACAACACCGCGTTTGCGCGTTTGATGCGCGCACGAAATGGCTCGTATTCGGGCGGGTTGTCAGTGTCGTAGTCCTGGTTGTAAAGCGGAAGCTGACCGATTTCAACGATCGTAAGCGCCAGCGGCTCGGGCGCGAGCGACACGAGATTCAGGGCGACTTTCCGGTTGAACGATTCCTTGCGCAGACTTCCAACGATAACAGCAACATCCACATTCCTGGCCATGATGTTCGTCCTTTACGTGTGTACCTACGACGCAGAATACTACCGTGGCAGCGCGCGCTCCATTGCCGTCGACGTGGCTTGTCCGCACAGCGGATCGTGGTGGCCGTTCATGGCTGGCCGCGTTCGGAAGGTCGTGCGGACGGAAGATGCCACCCATGCCTGATCGCCATGTAGCGCAGCAAGAAACATGCCACTCCGCCCGCAATCGTGGTCGCAACCGGCTGTATGTGGAGTGCATCGCCTCCGACGACAATCGCTGCGCCGGCCAGTGCGGCCAGCGCATAGAGATCGGCGCGCAGCACCGTGGGGATCTGCATGACAAGTACGTCGCGCATCATCCCGCCGCCGATGCCCGTGAGCATGCCCAGCAGCGCGGCCATCACGGGATTGAGGCCAAACAGCAGGGCTTTCTGGGCGCCGGCGACCGCGAAGAATGCCAGGCCCACCGCATCAAACCAGAGCACGGCGTTGGTCAAGCGCATCACGAGAGAGTCGCGGAAAAACACGATGAACCCGGCAAGAACCGACACACCGAGATAACTCAGATGGTCAATCGCCGCGGGCGGCGTGGCGCCGATCAGGACATCGCGCGTGATGCCGCCAACATTGCCCGCCGCGAAGGCCAGCACCATGATGCCGAAGATATCGAGACGGTACTTGACCGCCGCCACAGCGCCGCTGATCGCAAAAACGAAGGTCCCACCCAAATCCAGTGCCGTCAGAAGCACATGATCCATCAGCAAGATGTTTCCCGCAGCCATTTTCAGTTCCAGCAGGTGAGCGCAGCGATCATCATCGGCGCGCCGCCATCACGCGGCCAGCCATGCGCAGGACGCGACCACCAGGGCCTCCACCCCTGCTTCCAGCGTAGGATGGATGACGGGCAGAAAATGCGGATTGTGGTTGGTGGGAAGATCGTTCAGCGCGTTCTGCGACTTGGCCTTCGCATAGACCTCCGGATCCGTCCCGCCGACGAACCAGAACACCGATGGCACGCCCCACTCGGCACCAAACGACCCGAAGTCCTCGCTCGCTGAGGCGGGGCCCACTTCGTGAACCCGCTCGGCGGAGAAATGCCGACGAAACGCCGCAACCACGCGATCCGTGGCTGCTGCATCGTTGGTCGCGAGGGGATATCGATCCAGCGGGGTGAACTCCGGCGGCTTGGGCGCTCCGGATGCCGCGGCCTCCGCGTTGACAATGCGGGTAATGGCTGCGAGCACGCGCTCGCGCACGCCAGGGTCGAACGTGCGCACGTTGAGCTTGATGATGGCCTCGTCCGGAATCACATTTTCCTTGGTGCCTGCTTGTAGAGCGCCCACAGTCACCACAGCTGCTTCCGACGCGGCGACTTCGCGTGACACGATGGTCTGCAGCCGCAGCACGACAGACGCCGCCATCACGACCGGATCGATGCTGGCCTGGGGCATGGATCCATGGGCGCCTCGGCCGAACAGGCGTATCTGGAAACTGTCAGCGGACGACGTGATGGGCCCGATCCGCCCCCCGACAGCGCCCGCTGGCCCAACCATCACGTGCTGTCCAAGGATGGCGTCCGGCTTGGGAAAACGGTCGAACAGGCCATCATCGATCATGGCCCGGGCGCCTGCGGCGGTTTCCTCAGCCGGCTGGAACACAATCATCAAGGTACCATGCCAGTCGCCACGAGCCTGCGCCATGAGCGCCGCAGCGCCCACGAGCCAGGCGACGTGCATGTCGTGGCCACACGCGTGCATGACGGGCACCGTTTTTCCTTCTGGATCGGTGGCCTTGACGGTGCTGGCGTAGTCCGCACCTGTGGCTTCCTCGACAGGCAGCGCGTCCATGTCGGCGCGCAGCATGATGGTCGGACCTGCGCCGTTACGCAGCAAGCCCACCACGCCCGTATGTCCCACGCCCGCCGCCACCTCGTACCCCGCGGCGCGCAGCCGATCGGCCGCCAGCCCGGCGGTGCGCGTCTCCTGCATGGAGAGTTCGGGATGCGCATGCACGTCTTTGTAGAATCGCTCGATGTCCGGCACGAGCGGCGCCAGGCCTCGCAGAATCGAAACAGGGACATCAGATTCGGTTGTACTCATGACATATTTCCTCCTGAGCAACCGCGGACATGAAGACGGCGGCCTCTAGATGTTTGTCTGATCCGGCGGTACGCCTTCAGGCAACCTTGCCGCGCAGTCTGCGTTTTTCCGCAGCTCCATTTCCGCACCGACGCCGAAGCAGGTCATCGAGATGGAACCCATGGCATGGCCCCGGACCAACGGTTCGAGCGTGCTGCCCTCCGCGGTCGCCAGCCCAGCCACATAGAGCAGCGGGATGAAGTGATCGGGCGTGGGGACGGCCCGATCGTAGTCGGGATGGTTCACGACGCGCAGGATATCGCCGGGCTCACGGACGAGCTGATCGGCCACGGCGTCATCGAAGCGTTCCGCCCAGTCATACGCCAATTGGGGTTCGCGCCATTGCAATTCCCGCAGATTGTGTACGACATCGCCGCTGGCGACGATCATGACTCCCTGTTCTCTCAGCGGTGCCAGGCGGGCGCCAAGATCCACGTGATAGTCAAGGGGCTTGAGCGCATTGATGGAAAGTTGCAGCACGGGGATGTCCGCATTTGGATACATATGCGCCAATACCGACCAGGTCCCATGGTCGAGGCCCCATTGGTCATGGTCCAGGCCGACCCATAGCGGCTTGATCCGCTCGGCGATCTCGCCGGCAAGGTCGGGGTCGCCCGGCGCGGGGTACTGGAAGTCGAATAGCGCACGCGGAAAGCCATAGAAGTCATGGATGGTCCTGGGATTCGGCATTGCCGTAATCGCCGTGGCGCCGAAATACCAATGCGCAGAAATGACAAGCAAGGCCTTGGGCCGCGGCAGGTGCTGCCCGAACGCTCGCCATGCATCGGTGTAGCCGTTCCGTTCGAGGGTGTTCATCGGGCTCCCGTGCCCGATGAAGAGGGCTGGCATCTTGCTCATGCTGTCTTCCTTTGATGGCGCGCTTGCTCGATCCAGGCTTCCGGGGAGGTCGGGTGAACGATCGAGCACTGACCCCGTCAATACTTGAGGATATCGCAAGGGCGCCAAGGTGGGGTAGTACGATACGCTACAGCCGATTGGCGCTGGTGATGGTCCGCAGGAATTCCTGGGTGCGGCTGCGTTTCGGGTCGCCGAAAATTTCCTCCGGAGACCCTTCTTCGTGGACCTGCCCGTCGTACAGGAAGCAGACTTTGGTCGAGACCTCTCGGGCAAATCGCATTTCGTGCGTCGCGAGCATCATCGTCATGCCGTTGCCGGCCAGGTCGCGTACGATATCCAGCACTTCCGCCACCAGTTCGGGATCCAGCGCCGCCGTGATCTCGTCCAGCAGCAGCACCATCGGGTCCATGGCGATGGCCCGTGCGATCGCAACGCGCTGCTGCTGGCCGCCCGACAAATGGTCCGGGTACGCTTTGGCCTTGTCCAGCAGTCCCACCCGCCTGAGCAGCCGGGTGGCCGTTTCTTCAATGTCGCGCTTCGGCTGGCGCAGGACGATGGAGGGCGCCAGCATGACGTTCTCCAGGACAGTCATGTGCGGAAAGAGGTTGTAGCTCTGAAACACCATCCCGATATGGCGGCGAACCTTGTCGAGATCGACGCCGCGGTCGGTGATGCACTCGCCGCCCACCCGGATCTGCCCGCCGTCGACGGTTTCGAGCCCATTCAGGCAGCGCAGCAGCGTCGACTTCCCGGACCCTGAAGGCCCGATCAACGTCACCACCTCGTGTTCACCGACGGACAGGGATAATTGATCGATGACTTTCTGCATGCCGTAATGCTTGGAGATGCCGTCAATCTCGATGAAGCTTGCCGCCATATCTTCAAGTCCTCACGCGCCGCATCCTGTCCCGCCGCATCATCCGCTCGACCAGGCGTGTCTGCGGAATGGACACGATGATGAAGAGGATCGCGACGCTCGTCACGGCCGACAGGTTGTACACGTTGCCCGCAATGATCATGGATTGATTGAAGGCATCGATCGCCCCCACCACGGTCACGAGCGCCGTGTCTTTCTGGAGGGCAATCAGGGAATTCAACAACGGCGGAATGATGTTCCTGACACCTTGCGGGACGATGACGTATCTCAAGCTCTGGAAATACGTCATGCCCAGCGAGCGGGCCGCGGCGGCCTGGCTCCACTGGACGCTCAGGATACCCGCGCGGTAGATCTCGGCCATATAGGCGCTGACGGTGATCGAGAGCGCAATGACCATCAGCACCATCTGCGGCATGTCGCTCAGAAGCGGCGCCCCGGTCAGCGGGATGCCGAAGGCAACGAGAAACAATACCAGAATCGCCGGGATCGCCCGGAATATGTCGACATACGCAGTCGCGAGAATGCGCAGCGGCTTCCCCGCCGGCCCGGGTGCAATTTCCGCGATGGCGAGCACCAGCCCAAAGATCAGGCAGACAATGCCGCTGGCCACGAAGAGCTTCACGTTCAGCCAGAAGGCGCTCACGACGAGGGGGAACGTTTCGACGATCAGCGGGACATCGAGAAAGGTCTTTGCAACCGCATGGTCATTGAGCAGGAAAAACTGGACCACCAGCACGATCAGAAGTACGGCCACGGAATAACCGATCGTGACCCAGCAACTTACCCGGACGTCGGCCAGCTTTTCTCTGGCAACCACCCGCTGCCCCGCCAAGCGGGCCCCGCGCGCTGCCACACAACCGGCAAACGCCCGCAGGCAGGGCCAGAACAAGGCCCCACTACCGACGGCCAAGGCGATCAAGATGCTGTCAGCCCACGAGGCCTTGTCCGGAAAAGCTGCGCGCACCCAGCGATCGATCTCCAGCAAGGCGTACCAGCTGCTGACGGCAGCGGCCGCGGCAAGCAGAAAGGCCCCCGACAGAAGCATGACAGGGGTTCCGCCCCGGATCGAAAA
>DATNAI010000310.1:0-4530 GCA_035572875.1 Castellaniella sp.
CTGCAGTCCTACGGGGACCTGCAATGTGAAGACATCCAGCATGGCCAGCGCGAAGAGCGCCAGGAGCACTGCAAAGGCGCCAATGACCCAGGGGGACTGCAGCCACGCCGCCAACCCCGCCCCCAACAGCCCCGCCGCCACTCCCAGTGCGGTGTAGACCAGCGACATGCCCAATACGTACATCGCCGCCAGCCCGAGACCGCGCGCGCGGCTCGTGGCGCCCGGCCGGCCGCCCGCGACCACGGCCAACAGGATCGGAATCATCGGCAGCACACAAGGCGTCAGCGACAGCAGCAGCCCGAAGACCAGGCTGAGCCCCAGGATCTGCCACAGCGGCGCCTGATGCAGCCACGCCGCCATGCCGGTGTCGCCCAGGTTCAGCCAGCCTGTGCCGTTGCCGGCCGGGCCCGCCAGCGCAGCCGCTGCGCCGGGGGTGGCACCCGACGCGGCATCGGGCTGGGCACCAGGCGTGGGGCCAGAGGTGGTGTCGGTTGCTGCCCCGGGCAGGGCGCCGGATGCGCCGGGGGAAGACTGTGCCCCCAGCAGATCCAGGCTTCCCCGAGGCGCACCCGGTACCGTCGGAACGTCACGCGCCGCCGCTTCATCCATGGGCCCCGGCACGCTGGCCCGGACCTGCGGCCCCTCTGCCTGATAGCCTCCGGTGGCGGCAAGGAGTTTCAAAGTTTGCGTCATGGGCGGATAGCACAAGCCCTGGTCGGCGCAGCCTTGGCTCGTCACGCTGACCTCAAGAGGCGCTGCCGCGCCCGCGCGCAGCGGGATGCGCAGCGTCACCCCATGGTGGTAGACCTCCATGTTCTTTTCAAAGGTGGGGTCGTATTTCACGGTTCCCAGGGGGAACACCACTGCGGCATCCCACTGCGCATCCGATGGGCGCAGATCGGGCGGCGTCAGCGTGGATGGCCGATACAGCAGCAGGTGCCCCTGGGCATCCTCCACGCGGACCTCGAACCGCTCCTGGTATAGGTAGTAGCCTGGGGCCACCGCGTAGTGGACGTCCAGCGTCTGCCGGTCGGGCATGGCCGCCGTGGCAACGAACGCAACAGCCGGATCCAGGAAGGGCTGGTCATCCGCCGATGCGAGACCGGACCATCCCGCCAGGAGCACCGACGCCAGAAGCACAGCCATCCAGCGTCCCGAGGCGCGCAGTGCGGGCTCCAGGAAGCCCCAGGCAAATGAGTGCGCGCGCCGCCTCATGGAATCATTCTTCAGCATCATGTTTCCCGGAGTGCCCGGGATGGGCCGGCTGGTCCCCATCCAGCGAACCGTGGGCAGGTATCACCGCACGGCGGGTGGCCTGCGCCGTCCAGTCCAGATAGGCGCTGCTCCCGGCGTCAACCGGAAGCACCAGGAATTCGGGAACCTGATAGGGGTGCAGTTCGCAGAGGCGCGCATGCAGCGCCGGCACGGCGTCAGCCGTGGTCTTCAGCGTCAGTGGAAATTCGTTCCCGCCCTCGAGCTTGCCTTCCCACAGATACATGGCGGTGACCGCCGCGCCCACGTGCGCACACGCGACCAGCGATTCTTCCACCAGGCAGTGGGCAATGCGTTTGCCCAGGAGCGCATCGGGGACCGCGGTGAGCACCACCACGGCATCGGTGGGCGCGCCTCCTTGGCGGCGCACTGCCACCGGGTCCGCGCCAAGTGTCTGATCTTGCATGATTTTCCAACTGAACGCCGCAAGTGTGCCGTTTCCTGGCGCCTGAACCAGCCTAGGGACACACATCATCACATTGTACCCATGGCGCTCCCGGCGCGGCGAGCTGGCGTGCGGGGAGCCGGCCAGGACCGATCAGACGGGTCCTGAAACAGGCGCCAAAATCAGACGGGTTCGGAGGCAGGCCCCAATAAATGAGGGGCCTTGCGGCCCCTGCTCTGGCGATACGCGAAACCGGCGCGGATTACGCTTCAGCGGCCTCGACTTCGGGGCGATCCACCAGTTCCACGAAGGCCATGGGCGCGTTGTCGCCCTGGCGGAAACCCATCTTCAGGATACGGGTGTAGCCGCCGTTGCGGGCCTGGTAGCGCGGGCCGACCTCGGCAAAAAGCCGGGTGACCGCGTCACGGTCGCGCAGACGGGCAAACGCGAGGCGGCGATTGGCCAACGTCGGGTTCTTGCCCAGGGTGATCAGCGGTTCCACCACGCGGCGCAGTTCCTTGGCCTTGGGCAGCGTGGTCTTGATGGCGTCGTGCGTGAGCAGCGACACGGCCATGTTGCGGAACATGGCGAGCCGATGGCTGCTGGTGCGGTTGAGTTTGCGAAGGCCTGAACGATGGCGCATTTCAATTTCCTTTGAATCTATGACCCGGATCTTCTATCGCACGAGGCGCGGCCCGGGTGGGGGTTTGAGGCGCCTGCCACGGGGCGGGCAGGCGCCGGATTAAAGCAATGAGCCCGGCGACGCGCGCCGGATTCGTGCGGGTGTGGTTACGGACGCTCCAGACCGACCGGCGGCCAGTTTTCCAGCTTCATGCCCAAAGTCAGGCCGCGTGCGGCCAGGACTTCCTTGATCTCGTTCAACGACTTGCGGCCGAGATTGGGGGTCTTGAGCAGCTCGTTTTCGGTGCGCTGGATCAGATCGCCGATGTAATAGATGTTCTCGGCCTTCAGGCAGTTGGCCGAACGCACGGTCAGTTCCAGATCATCCACGGGGCGCAGCAGCACCGGATCGATGGCAGCGTCCTGGCCCAGCGGCGTGCTGGTGGTCAACTGGCCGGCGTCCTTGTCGGCCAGCGAGGCAAACACGGAGATCTGGTCCATCAGGATGCGGGCCGACTGGCGAACCGCTTCCTCGGGGCTGATCACGCCATTGGTCTGGATGTCCAGCACCAGCTTGTCCAGGTCCGTGCGCTGCTCGACGCGGGCATTTTCCACGGCATAGCTGACGCGATACACGGGGCTGAAGGAGGCGTCCAGAACGATCTGGCCAATGGTGGCGGAATGGTCGTCGGTCAACGCGCGGACGTTGCCCGGGACGTAGCCGCGGCCCTGCTCGACCTTGATCTGCATTTCGACGCGGCCGTTGTCGGTCAGCGTGGCAATCAGATGATCGGGGTTGAGAATTTCCACGTCATGCGGCAGTTCGATGTCACTGGCGCGGAATTCGCCCGGACCCTGCTTGTTCACCTGCAGGGTCACGTCGTCGCGATTGTGCAGCTTGAAGACCACGCCCTTCAGGTTCAGCAGGATGTCGACCACGTCCTCACGGACGCCGGGGATGGTGGAATATTCGTGCACCACACCGCTGATCTGGACTTCAGTCGGAGCGTAGCCCGTCATGGACGACAGCAGGATGCGGCGCAGCGCATTGCCCAGCGTGTGGCCGTAGCCGCGCTCGAAAGGCTCCATGACGACCTTGGCGTGGTTGGCGCCCACGGACTCGACGGAGATGGTGCGGGGTTTGAGAAAACCTTGTGCAGACATGAAGGAAATTCCTTTTTCAATACCCTCGGCTCGTTACACCGATAAGGCTGACGGAAACAAGGACCGGCACGGAGACCGGAACAAGGCCACAGCCCACCAGGGCGGGTGGGCTGCGCATCGGACGATCCGCGAGGGAATCAACGCGAATACAGCTCGACGACCATGGATTCGTTGACGTCGTGGGCCACATCCTGGCGATCCGGGGCCTGCTTGTACACGCCCGACAGCTTGGCGGCATCGACTTCGACCCACTGCGGCAGGCCATTGCCACTCGCCAGCTCGATGGATTCCTTGATGCGGATCTGGTTCTTGGCCTTTTCGCGCACCGCGACCACGTCACCCGCCTGCACCAGCATCGAGGCGACGTCGGCGGTATGGCCGTTGATCTCGATGGCACGGTGGTTCACGAGCTGACGCGCCTCGGCACGCGTGGAGCCGAAGCCCATGCGATAGACGACGTTGTCCAGGCGCGATTCCAGAAGCTGAATCAGCGTCTCGCCGGTATTGCCGCGACGGCGCTCGGCTTCCTGGAAGTAGCGGCGGAACTGACGTTCCAGCACGCCGTACATGCGCTTCAGCTTCTGCTTTTCACGCAGTTGCAGACCGAAGTCGGAAGTGCGCGAACCCGAGGTGCGACCGTGCTGGCCGGGCTTGGATTCAAGCTTGCATTTGGAGTCCAGCGAGCGGCGGGCGCTCTTCAGGAACAGGTCGGTGCCTTCGCGACGCGAAAGCTTGCATTTGGGTCCGATGTAACGAGCCAAGATGTTCCCCTTAGATACGACGACGCTTGGGCGGGCGGCAGCCGTTGTGCGGCACCGGCGTGATGTCCGAAATGCTGGAGATGCGGATCCCCAGGGCATTCAGGGCACGAACGGAGGATTCGCGGCCGGGACCGGGGCCCTTGATGCGGACTTCCAGCGTCTTGATGCCGTATTCCTGGGCCACGCGACCCGCCGACTCCGCCGCCACCTGGGCCGCGAACGGCGTGGATTTGCGCGAGCCCTTGAAGCCTGCGCCGCCGGAGGTCGCCCACGACAGGGCGTTGCCCTGACGGTCGGTGATGGTCACGATGGTGTTATTGAAGGACG
>DATNAI010000311.1:0-3231 GCA_035572875.1 Castellaniella sp.
CCACCCAACCAGCTTCGCTGGGACCCGCTACCGCTGCCAGACACCCGGGCATCGGTGGACTTCATCGAGGGGATGACGACCATGGGCGGCAATGCGGGCTGCGGCATCCACCTCTATGCCGCCAACCGTTCCATGCGGGACCGCTACTTCTACAACGCGGATGGAGAACTGTTGATCGTCCCGCAGCAAGGAAGGCTGATCCTCGCCACGGAGCTTGGCGTGCTGGAAGTCGGGCCCCAGCAAATCGCCGTCATTCCCCGCGGGATACGGTTTCAGGTCCGATTGCCGGACGGCGAGGCACGCGGCTATGTCTGCGAGAACTTCGGCGAGTCCTTCAAACTGCCCGATTTGGGCGTCATAGGTTCAAACGGTCTCGCGAACCCCCGAGACTTTCTGACTCCCGTCGCGGCCTACGAAGACGAGGAAGGCGACTTCGAACTGATCGCCAAATTCCAGGGGCGCTTCTGGGCGGCGCGTATCGACCATTCACCGCTGGACGTCGTAGCCTGGCACGGCACCCACGCACCCTACCAATACGACTTACGCCGCTTTTGCGCGATCGGGTCAGTCAGCCATGACCATCCCGACCCATCGATCTTCCTGGTGCTCCACGCGCCCAGCGCCATCCCCGGCTTGGACACCATCGACTTCGCGATCTTCGCCCCGCGCGTGCTCGCCATGCAAGACACCTTCCGCCCGCCCTGGTTCCACCGCAACATCGCGAGCGAATTCATGGGCCTGGTGCACGGGACCTACGACGCCAAGGCCGAAGGCTTCCGGCCGGGCGGCGCTTCACTGCACAACTGCATGATCGGCCACGGGCCGGACGCCGAAACCTTTGAGAAAGCCAGCAACGCCGATACGACGAAGCCCGACTACATCACCGACACCATGGCTGTCATGTTCGAGACGCCAGCCGTGATCCACCCCACCCGCTTCGCGCTGGAATCCAGTCTGCTGCAGGACGACTACTATCGCTGCTGGCAGGGGCTGCGGAAACACTTCGATCCGAAGCGTCCCTGAAGCGGTCGGCGTGGTTCAGGCGGCGGGCGCGGCGCGCCTGCGCCGGGACCGCCGCCTGAAAGACGATAGGAACCGGCCCCCGCGCCGCCCGGCTTTGTCGCCCGGGTGGCGCTCACTGCCTACCGCGGGCCGGCAATCGGCGCCTTTTCGGACGCGTTGGTCAGCTCGGGAAGATACGGACCATCAACGTCGGACGGTGCGCCCTTTTTGCTGAGCCGCTCATAATTTTCCTTCAGCAGGATGCCGGCAAAGTAGATGTGTTCGCGCATCAACTGCTCTGCTCGGGCGGCATCGCGCGAGATGACTGCATCGACGATGCGGTGGTGATCGTTGTGCGACCGGTCGATCACGCGATGCTCGTCCCACAGCATGATTCGATCCGAAGCAAAGGGGGCCGCCTGGGCCTGCGTCGTAAATCGGCTCACCCAGGAATTTTCCGCCGCGGACAGCAGCGTCTCGTGCAGTGTGATGTTCATCCGCTGATACGGGTGATGGTCCTCCGGAAGCAGGCGGCCCTTGGCGAGGATCGCATCACCCTGTGCAAGGCAGGCCTTCAACTGGCTGATCACCAGATTCGAAAGGCCCTTCTGGGCTGCCCTTCTGCACGCCAGCCCCTCCAGTACGGCGCGCACCTCGTAGGCCCCGATGATGTCCTCGTACTGGTACACACGCACGGTGTAGCCGCGTTTGGGCTGATGCTCCAGCAATCCCTCGTTGCCGAGATTCGCCAGGGCGGCCCGGATAGGAGTGCGCGATACGCCCAGTTTTTGCGCCAAAGGAATTTCTTCCAGGCGCTCGCCCGGGGCGAGCATTCCCTGCAGTACCCAGCCCCGTAGCGTCTGAGTGATATGGTCGGCCAGCGTATTCATGGCCCAATTGTATACATGAGAACGCACTGTTGGACCATTGCCTTCACATTTCTCCGTGGCATATCAGGGGAAATCCTAATGAACAGGCACAATCCATGTATGCATAATAGTCCACTCAAACCTGCGTTTGACGCTTTTTCGGGCGAAACAGGCTCCAGCAATCACCTCATGTATACAGACGGGACTCCAGAACATGCAGCAACCTTCCTTCGCACTTCCACGATTGGCCCTGGTCACAGGTGCTGGCGGAGGTATGGGCACCCAGATCTGTCAACGCCTGGCCCGCGACGGCTACCGCGTGATTTCATGCGACATTTCGGCCGACCGCGCGCAGGCTGCCGTACAGGGACTCGGCGATGCGCACGACTGGCGCGCTTTCGACGTCAGCAATGAAGTCGAAGTCGACCAGACCTTCGGTGCCATCGAGAACGACCTCGGCCCCATTGCCACCGTGGTGTGCGCGGCAGGACTGTTGCTGTTCCAGCCAGACGGGGAACGCCCGCTCATCAAGACCACCTCGCTGGAATTGTGGGAGCGCAGCATGAACGTGAACGCGCGCGGGGTCTTTCTCTGTGCCCGGGCGTACATCCGCCACCGCGAAGAGCGTCCCGTCGAGAACGGCCGCTTCATCACCTTCAGCTCGGTGGCCGCACAACTCGGAGGCTACCGGTCCAGCGCCTCCTACATCGCCTCAAAGTCCGCCGTTCTAGGCCTGACCAAGGCCATGGCCCGCGAGGTCTCTCACATGGATATCACGGTCAACAACATCGCGCCGGGGCTGATCGACACGGAGATGCTGCGCAGCACCGTCACCAGCAGCGGCGCGCTGCAGGCGGCCGCCCAGGCCATTCCGCTGGGGCGTATCGGCACATCTGACGACGTCGCCGCCGCCGTCGGGTTTTTGGCCTCGCCCGAGGCCGGCTACATCACGGGCAGTGTCATCGATGTCAACGGTGGCTACCGCATGCAATAGGCCTCGCCGAGGCCTCATGCGGAGTTCGAGTCAACGAGGAGCCAACATGAAATTCAGCATCATCCGGAAAGCCGCCCTGGGTGTGGCCGTTGCCACCCTGGGCCTGACCCAGGCCGCGCACGCCGCCGAACCGGGAATCACCGACACCTCCATCAAGATCGGGCTCTTCTCGCCGCTGTCCGGCGCGGGCATGGCCTATGGCTACGACGTCGTCAACGCAGCAAAAATGTACTACGACAAGGTCAACAAGGAAGGCGGGATCAACGGCCGGAAGATCGAACTGGTGGTCGAAGACACCCGCTGCAACGCCAACGACCTGGTCGCCGCCGTGAAAAAGCTGGTCGAGCAGGACCACGTGTTCCTGCT
>DATNAI010000312.1:0-8159 GCA_035572875.1 Castellaniella sp.
CGATCCCCTTGACCTTGCCCTTGGTCCGGTCCCACAGCAGCAGCAGATTCCCCAGCCCGCTGTTGACGATCTGGACATTGCCGGACAGCAGCGCGTCCGTCGCAGCGCCGCCGCTGCTGAAGGTACGCCAGGTCACCTTCAGGCCCGGCACCCCGTCTTTAGCGGCAGCTTTGGCAATCAGGCCCTGCTTTTCCATGACCAAAGCGGGCAGATAAAGAATGCTCGGCTGCTTGGTGATCGTGATTTCGTGCGCTTCCTGAGCCTGAACCGCCAGCCCCGTGAAGGTTGCGGCTACGCACAACAGCGCGCCTGCGCCCACCCGTGATGCGAGTTTCATAAGGCCTCCGACCTATGTTGTCATACGACAAAATACTCTAGAACTGCGGGCATCGCCCGCCTATTAGGGAATGTACTAGTCGAAGTGAGTTCCTGACACATTACCTTTTAAATCAATGCATTACTGTGAAACGTTCTGCTCTCCAGCCAGCTCCGACGGGCCCATTTCCAGAAACATATTGCGCGTCTCGAGAAGCAGCTTATATGATGACTTATAAGGAAGGACCCTTGCGGCACCGTGGCGCCGGACCCATTCCGGATGGCCGGTTTCTTCCCCGCAGCGAACCTCACTAGGAGACATTCCATGAAAGGCATCAAACAGTCCCTGCGACTGGGACGATTGTCCGCGCTTGCAGGCGCCGTCACGCTGGCCTGCTCGGCGGCAACGGCGCAAGCGGCGCCCGTCGCACTGAACATCGTGGACGTGGCGGGCGACCTTGCCGTCACACAGAAAGCCCTGGAAGCCTTCCGCGACCAGAATCGGGACCTGGTGTCCAGCATGACCTTCACGAATGCGCCGGCGCCGCAGTTGCCCGGCAAGATCAAGGCCATGCAGAACGCCGGCCGCGCGGACATCGACCTGGTGCTGACCGGCACCGACGCCCTGGCCGCGGGCATCGAGCAGGGGCTGTGGATCAGGCTGCTGCCCGACCATGAAGATCTGTTCAAGGCGGACGTCGCCAGCTACCACCCCGCTGCCGCGAAGATGCAGAAACTGGCCCAGGGATACGGTCTCGAAGTCGCCTTCATGCAGTCCGGCCCCCTGCTGGAATACAACCCCAAGACGGTCAAGAACCCGCCCAAGACACCCGAAGAGCTGCTGAAGTGGTGCCAGGCCAATCCGGGCAAATTCCTGTATGCCCGCCCGGCCAATTCGGGGCCGGGACGCACGTTCCTGATGGGCCTGCCGTATCTGCTGCACGACAAGGATCCCTACGACCCCATCAACGGCTGGGACAACACCTGGAAGTTCCTGAAGCAATTGAACGACTGCGTGCCGTACTACCCAGGCGGAACCTCGGCCATCATGAAGGAACTGGGCCAGGGCAGCCGCGACATGACGGTCACCGTCACCGGATGGGACATCAACCCGCGTGCCTTGGGTATTGTGCCGGAGGACTTCAAGATCCAGCCTTTCGACAACTTCACCTGGGTGACGGACGCGCACTACATGGTGATCCCGAAGGGCGTTTCGGCTGAAAAGCAGAAAGTCCTCTTCAAGCTCATGAACTTCATGCTGCAGCCCAAACAGCAAGCCATGACGTACGACGCCGGCTACTTCTACCCCGGCCCCGCCGTCGACAACGTGCCGCTGTCGGCTGCGCCGAAGGAAAGCCAGGACATCATCAACCGGTACGGCCGCCAGGAATATGCTTCCCTGACCACCAGCCGTCCCAGCGCCGTCCCGCTGGATGCCAAGGCCATGGTCGCCGCGTTCCAGAAATGGGACACCGAGGTCGGTGCGCTCAAGAAGTAAAGTGGCATGAAACGCCGCCCGCCCCCCCGAACCGCGGGGGCAGGCGGCCCGCATTCTCCGGATAACGCAACATGAACGAAACCTTCAAGCAGCTTCGCCTGGACGCTGTCGGCCGCAAATATCCCACCGCTTCCGGATCGGCGGTCGCCGCCCTGAGCGATCTGAGCCTGAACATCCAGCGCGGGGAGTTCATTGCCTTGCTGGGGCCGTCTGGCTGCGGCAAATCCACCGCCCTGAACTGCCTGGCGGGCCTGACGGACCTGACCTCCGGCAGCATCTGGCTGGACGAAACCCGGATCGACACGCTGCCGCCCGAGCGGAGGGGCTTTGGCATGGTGTTCCAGAACTATGCACTGTTCCCCCACATGAGCGTGGAAAACAACGTGGGATTCGGACTGCGCATGCGCGGCGTGCGCAAGGCCGAAATCACCCAGCGCGTGGCCGCCGCGCTGTCGCTGGTGCAGCTCGAGGGCCACGCCAAAAAACTTCCCGGCCAGCTCTCCGGTGGCCAGCAGCAGCGCGTTGCCATTGCGCGCGCCATCGTGATCGAACCGCCCGTCATTCTCATGGATGAGCCGCTGTCCAATCTGGATGCCAAGCTGCGCGTCGAAATGAGGGCGGAAATTCGCCGGATCCACACCCAACTCGAACGCGCCACGATTTATGTGACGCACGATCAGGACGAAGCGCTGTCCATGGCCGATCGTATCGTGGTGATGCGCACTGGCAGCGTGCAACAGGTCGGCACGCCGCGCGAAGTGTACGGGCGCCCCCACAATCTGCACGTGGCGCGCTTCATGGGCTATCGCAACGTACTGCCCTTTCGGGTCCTCCGCCAGGAAGGCGACCGGCTCACGCTGCAAAGCGGATCCACCGTCCTGGGCGGAACATCCCTGTCCGTGCATGAAGGCACCCGGGATGTCGCAGTCGCCATGCGGCCGGATGATTTCGAACTGGCCGGCGAGCACGACGACAACAGCCTGGCCGCCACCGTGAAATCCATGGAATTTGGCGGGCGCACATCGCTGCTCGTCGTCGCCACCGAGATCGGTGACCTGTTCACCCGGCTGTCGGGCCAATTCGAAACGGGCGACAAGCTACGCCTGCGCATTCCCGTTGACCGCACGCTTGCCTACGCGGAGGCCGTATGAGCGCAGCGAGTGCCTTGCCGGCGCCCAGGGCGGACCGTCGCGGCTGGCTGGCCGCGCCGGCAGTGCTGGTGCTGCTGGCGCTCTTCGTGTATCCCTTTCTGTATGGGGTGGTGATTTCCTTCCAGCCGATGGAAGGCGGGCGCTTCTGGTCCAATTACGCGCACTTTTTCAGCACCGCGACGCAATGGGGCACGCTCTGGACGACGTTCAAGCTGGCCGCGCCGGCCACGCTCATCAACGTGGCGATGGCCGTACCGGTCGCCTTTGCCCTGCGCCGCAACAGCCGCTCGCAGCGAATCGTGACGACGCTGCTGGTCATCCCCATCACGCTGGGCACCGTGCTGATCGCCGATGGCATGCTGACCTTTTACGGTCCCTCCGGCTGGTTCCCGCAGATCATCCACGCGCTGGGGCTGTACGACGGCGAGATCCGGTTGACCCATAACTACTGGGGTGTACTGATCTCGCTGATCATCTCGGACTTCCCGTTCGTCTTTCTGCTGACACTCTCGTATATCTCCGGGATCGACCCCACGCTGGCGAAGGCCGCCGGCACGCTGGGCGCCGGCGCCTGGCAACAGTTCCGGCTGATCTACCTGCCGCTGCTGGTGCCCGGCCTGAGCATGGCCGCCGCGCTTTCATTCGTGCAGACCTACGCCGTGTTCCCATCGGCCATCCTGCTGGGCGCGCCGGCGGGTCCCACCCGCGTCATTTCCATCGCCGCCTACGAGGCCGCCTTCGAACAATATGACTACGGCATGGCCTCGGCCATCGCGATCGTCATGGGCTTCGTGCAGCTCCTGATCGTGGGCGCCATCTTCGCATTCCGCCAGGCGTTCTACTCCGGCCCGGCAACCAGCGGCAAGGGGTGACACATGTCGACACTCAATCAATATGCCCCCGGAACCGCAAGGCGGTGGGGCTGGCTGTGGCGGATGACCATCTGGACGTTGATGGGGTTCTTCCTGCTGAACGTCGTCTTCATGATCCTCACCGTGGTCGTGGACTCGGTGGCGACGCGCTGGTTCGCCACTTTGCTGCCCGAAGGCTTCACGCTGCATTGGTACGCCCAGGCCTGGAACGAGTTCCAGCTTTCGCACATCCTCCTCGTGACCCTGGAAGTCGTGGCCTCCGTGGTCATCCTCTCCATCCTGCTGGGCGTACCGGCCGCGTATGCGCTCGCACGGGCGAAATTCCCCGGCAAGCGGCTGGTCCTGCTGCTCATCCTGATCCCCATGCTGGTGCCCTCCGTCACCTACGGCATCCCCATGGCGACGGCCTTCTACAAGGCCGGAGTGGGCGGAACGCTGCTCGGGGTGATCCTCGCGAACCTGGTCCCGGCGCTGCCTTTCGTGATCCTCGTCATGACACCCTTCATCGAGCAGATCGATCCCAGCCTGGAATCGGCGGCTCGCATTTTTGGCGCACGGACCTTCCAGTATTTCCGTTTCGTGCTCATGCCGCTCTTGGTGCCCGGCATGCTGGCCGCGGGCCTGCTGGTCCTGGTACGCACGATAGGGCTGTTCGAACTGACCTTCTTCACCGCCGGGCCGGATTCGCAGACGCTGGTGGTGGCCCTGTACTATGCCGTGTTCTCCTCGGGGGTGCGGGCGCCGCAAGCCATCGATGCCATGGCAATGATGTACATGGCCATTACGCTGGTCTGGGTGCTGATCGCACTGCGGTTCGTCAGTCCCACCCAACTGGTCAGCCGCGTCAAGGAAGCGCCCCGCGAGGCCTGACGCCGAAACGGGCCACTGACACAATGACGCCGACGCTCTGGATGAACGCAGCCCCCGGCGCCTGCCTGGCGCTGCGCTGCGGCCACCACCGGGCCCGCGTCGCACCGGCCGCGGGTGGGCGCGTCCTCAGCTGGTCCACGGATCTGCCGGACGGCCTGCGGGATTGGCTGGTCCCGATCACCGATCATGGCTGGCCGGCCCATGCCTGGCCCAAAGGCGGGCTCTTTCCGCTGGCTCCTTTCTCCAATCGCGTCCGGGATGCCCACCTGCATTGGCGCGACCGAGTGATTCCGCTGGAGCCGCTGCCGGGAACACGCCACGCGCTTCACGGGCAGGCCCAGGGCATGGCGTGGACAGTGGAGCAGTCCGCAACCGATCATGTCGTCCTGATGCTGGAACATCCCGAAGGCCTGGGCGGCTGGCCCTGGGCATGGCGACTGCGGCAAACCATACGCCTGGCAGACCAGGGTCTGCGGGTCGAGCTGGCCCTGGAAAACGAGGACCGCTCCGACATGCCCGCCGGGCTGGGGCTGCACCCCTATTTCACCGCGCAATCCGTCGACCTGTCGGCCACCACCGAGTGGGTACATGAACAGGAATTGGCGAGATACCCGCGGCCCGCCACGCAGCGGCACTGGGAACGAACCGGCGCGACCTGGACCCGATTTCTATCGGGGTGGGACGGCACGGCTTCGATTGCGTGGCCCTCGGGCCCCGGCCTGACGTTGCGCACGCAGGGCTCTCTGGGCCACATGGTCCTTCACTGCAACGCCGGGCGCTATCTGTGCGTGGAGCCCGCGACGCACGTTTGCGACGGATTCAATCTGGCGGCGGCCGGCTGCCCGGGCACCGGGATGCAGGTCCTGGCGCCGGGCGAGAGCCTGTCGGTCGGCGTGGCGCTGGATGTAGAGCCCGCGCCACGCTGAGCCACCTGCGACTCAGGGCCGCTTGCCGCACTCGAAGGTCTCTTTCGTCCAGGCGACGGCCTGGTCGCTCAACGTGAAGCCCAGCCCCGGACGGTTCGGCACCTGCATGCGGCCATCCATCATGATCAGGTGCTCATTGAACAACGGCTCCAGCCACTCGAAATGCTCCAGCCACGGTTCACGCGGGTAGGCGGCCGCAAGGTGCAGGTGGATTTCCATGGCGAAGTGCGGAGCCATGCTAAGGCCATGGTAATCGGCCAGTTGCATGATCTTCAGGAACTCCGTGATCCCGCCCACGCGCGGGGCGTCCGGCTGCACGAAGTCGGAGGCGTGCTTTTCGATGAGGTCCGCATGCTCCCGGAAACTGGTGAGCATTTCGCCGGTGGCAATCGGCGTATCGAGGGCCGCCGCCAGCGCGGCATGGCCGTCAGCGTCGTAGGCGTCCAGCGGCTCCTCGATCCAGGTCAGGTTGTACTGTTCCAGGATGCGGCAAATGCGCGCTGCCGTCGGGCGATCCCACTGCTGGTTCGCATCCACCATGAGCGGGAAATTGTCGCCCAGCTTTTTGCGCACCGCTTCCACGCGCTGCAGGTCCACATTGCGGTCCGGATGGCCGACTTTGATCTTGATGCCGCCCAGGCCTCGCGCCAGCGATGCATCGATGTTTTCAAGCACCTGTGGCAGCGCCGTCGACAGGAACCCGCCGGACGTGTTGTAGAGGCGCACCGAGTCGCGATGCGCGCCCAGCAGCTTGGCCAGCGGCAATCCGGCGCGCTTGGCCTTCATGTCCCAGAGCGCCACGTCGAAGGGCGCGATCCCCTGCGCCGACAGGCCGCTTCGCCCGACCGAAGCCGCCGCCCAGCTCAACTTGATCCAGAGGCGCTGGATGTCGCTGGGATCTTCGCCCAGCAATTCATGGGCGATCTCTTTGCCATGAGCGTACATGCCGGGGCCGCCGGCACGCTTGGAGTACGCAAAGCCCAGACCTTCATGGCCGTCCCGCGTGCGGATCTCGGCGAAGATCATGGCGACTTCAGTCAGCGGCTTCTGACGGCCCGTAAAGACCTTGGCGTCACTGATGGGCGTCGCCAGCGGCAAGAAGGCCAGCGAGAGCTTCACCCAGACGATGCGATCGCCCTGGCCATCGGCCGCCAGGGCTTCGTCCAGCTGGAAGGTGGACTGGGCGGATTGTGGGGTAGGCATGCAAACATTCTCCTTCGGGGTGAAGCGACAAGATGATTTTTATCGGGACCACGTCATCGTACGACAACTGAATAATCCTGCGCAAGAATCCCCCGCATCCAGCGATATATAATGCGAAGGCTCCGGCTCGTTGTAGGGCATCGGTTGTATGATAACTTGCCCGCAGCAGCCTATTGACCCCTCAGATCGGGAATTCGTCCATGACCATCACCGGTACCCAACTCATCGGCCACCAGAACATCCCTGGGGCCGGAGCCTCTTTCCACGCCGTCGATCCGTCCACCGGCCAGGCCCTGCCGGTGACGTGGCACGGTGCCGATGCTGGCCAGGTCGACCAGGCCGTACAGCTCGCACTGGCTGCCTTCCCCACGTATCGCGAGACCACTCCGACGCAACGCGCCGCCTTCCTGGAGTCCATCGCCCAAGCGATCCTGGATCTGGGCGACGAACTCATCACCCGCACCATGCGGGAGACGGGCCTGCCCCGCGGCCGCCTGGAAGGTGAACGCGGACGCACGGTGAATCAGCTACGGTTGTTCGCGCGCGTGGTGCGCGACGGCGACTGGCTGGACGCCCGCATCGACCATGCGCTGCCGGACCGCAAGCCCGCGCCGCGCAGCGACATCCGCACCCGCCACATTCCGGTGGGGCCGGTGGCGGTGTTCGGTTCCAGCAATTTCCCGCTGGCTTTTTCGGTCGCCGGGGGTGACACCGCGTCGGCGCTGGCCGCCGGAGCTCCGGTCGTCTGCAAGGCGCATCCGGCCCATCCCGGCGCCTCCGAACTGGTCGGGCAGGCCATTCGTAATGCCGTCCAGCAATGCGGTTTGCCGGAAGGGGTGTTTTCGCTGTTGGCCGGCGCGGGCAACGAGCTCGGCACCGCGCTGGTCAGCCACCCCGGCATCCAGGCGGTGGGATTCACAGGTTCCCGCCAGGGCGGCGTGGCGCTCATGCAGGCGGCGGCCCGGCGCCCCGCTCCCATTCCCGTCTATGCCGAGATGAGCAGCACCAACCCGGTCTACCTGCTGCCCGGGGCGCTCGCCGCGCGCGGAGACGACATCGCCCGTCACTTCGTGGTGTCGCTGCTGGGCAGCGCGGGACAGCTCTGCACGAATCCGGGGCTCATCATCGCGCTGGACGGCCCTGAACTGGATCGGTTCATCGAACTCGCGGCGGCCGGCGTCCAGGCTGCTCCATCGAGCACCATGCTCACGGCCGGCATCGCGCAGTCCTACCGAAGCGGCGTCTCGAAACTGGCCGCGCACCCGGGGGTGCAGACCTTGGCGCAAGGTCAAAGCAACGACGCTCCGGCACCCTGCCAGGCCAA
>DATNAI010000313.1:0-7117 GCA_035572875.1 Castellaniella sp.
GCAAAATGCACGCGTCCGACCAGGCTCGGATTGGCGGCCTGACGCAGGGCACCCTCGAAGGCGCCCCCGACACCGCAGGCCTGAAGCCGATCGCCGATTTCCCGGGCACGTCCCAGGCGCGCGCTCCGGATGCCGGCGAGCCCCGCCTGAAGCCGGGTGTTGTCCGGGTCGATGTGAAGACCCAGGATGTGGACGCTAGCCCCCAGGAAGTTGACCGAGATCTCGACGCCTGGCACGAACTTCATCCCGAGCTCGCTGGCCGCGGCCGCCGCTTCCGCCAGTCCGGCCACCGTGTCGTGATCGCTGAGGGCCCACCCCTGGACCCCCCGATCATGCGCCCGACGGGCGACCTCTGCCGGGCGGATCGCACCGTCGGATTGGGTGGAGTGGCTGTGCAGGTCTACATTCAACGCCATGGTCATCCGTCTCGAGGGTGTCACTAAGCCGCCAGCAGGAAATCCCGCACGGCTGCAATCTGGTCGGCCCCGCGAAGCGTCGGCGCGTGGCCCACTCCCGCGAATTCCACACTGCGGGCGGAGGGGTTTCGCGCCATCATGCGTGCCAGCGCGGGTTGGCTCAGGATGTCCGACTGGGCCCCTCGCAGGACCAGTGCCGGTCCCGGCAGGTGAGCCCAGGCCCGCCACAGCAGCTGTTCGGCAGCCTCCAGCTCCTGGGGTGTCTGGGCGCCAAAAGGTTGCGCAATGCGCAGATCATAGTGCTTGACCCACTGCCCATCCTGCTCATGAAAAACGAAGCGGGTCAGGTCCTCCCACTCGCTCGAATCGTGGGACCCGAAGCCCGAAGACACGGCTTGCACATAGGCAACCGCATCCTGGAAATTGCTGAACCGCTCATCCCGCCCCACGTAACCCGCAATGCGAGCAAGCCCCGACGTACCCAGTTCGGGACCGATGTCGTTGAAGACCATCCGGCCCAACGGAATATCCGCCGCTTCCCCCAGCCCCCAGGCGCCGCGCGGCGGACGCAGGACGGGTGACGCCGCCAGCGTCCCGGCCAGCGCCAGCCCGATCAGCCCGCCCATGGACGTACCGACCCAATCCAGCCGCACGGGCTGCAACCGCGCAATCAGCGTCACCATGTCGGCCACGTACTGCGGGACTGCGTATCCGGCCGGGTTGATGAGCCAATCGGATCGCCCCCGGCCCACTACGTCCGGGCAGATCACGCAATAGTCATGTTGCAAGGCCTGGGCCAGCCGATCGAAGTCCCGCCCCGTGCGCGTGAGCCCATGAACGCAGACCAGCACGCGGTCATTATCCGGATCGCCCCACTGCCAATAGGCCATGCGGTGCAGGCCGGCGGGGTCGGCACAGGCGACGTAACCCAGATGCGGCGCGTCGGCCGGGTGCGAGGCAGAGGAATCCATGGCGGGCATGCGGCACTCCGAACGAAAAGACGACTGACGCCTTGATTGTAGTCGCTGCCCGGGATGCCGCCGCCCGACGAGTCGGCCTCCACGGGAGGCAGTCGATCAGATATGAATGGCCTCGCCCAACGCCCGCAAGGCGGCCTCCTGAATGGCCTCACCCTGGGTCGGATGCGCGTGGATGGTATGGCCCACGTCCTCAAGGCGCGCACCCATCTCGATGGACTGGCCAAACGCCGCCGCAAACTCGGACACTCCGCGCCCCACCGCCTGCCAGCCAACGATGAGATGATTGTCACGCCGGGCCACCACACGCACGAAGCCGTCGGTGGACCCGAGCGTCATGGCACGGCCGTTGGCCGCCAGCGGAAACACGCCCTCGATCGCATCCACGCCCTCTTTTGCGGCCTGCTCCGGCGAGAGCCCCGCCGTCACGACTTCGGGGTCCGTGAAGCACACGGCTGGAATCGCCTGCGGCATGAAGCGCCGCGTCTGGCCGGCGACTTGCTCGGCCACACATTCTCCCTGGGCCATGGCACGATGAGCCAACATCGGTTCGCCCGTCAGATCGCCAATGGCCCACACTCCCTTCATGGAGGTACGGCAGCGATCATCCACGCGAACGGCCAGGCCGTTCATGTCGAGCACGAGGGAACTGAGCCCGAATCCACGGCTACACGGCTTGCGGCCGACGGCCACCAGCACCTGATCGGCGGCCAGCACATGCTCCTCGGACTTTGGCGGCTGGATACGGATGCCCTTGCCGTCTTCCGACAGTCCCAGAACCTTGGTGTGCAGATGCAACCCCACGCCCAGCGCCTTGAGGGACGCCTCGACGGGTTTGGTCAGATCAGCGTCGTAGGCGGGCAGGATGCGGTCCTGGGCCTCGACCACATCCACCTTGACGCCGAGCTTGCGATAGACCGTACCCAGTTCCAGACCGATGTAGCCGGCCCCCACGATCGCCAGCGAGTCAGGCAGCGCGGCGGGCGACAGGGCCTCGGTGGATGAAATGACCTTGCCGCCAAAAGGCATGAAAGGCAAAGCCACCGGTTCGGAGCCCGTGGCCAGCAGCAGGTGCTCGCAGCGGATGCGCTGCGGGGCGCCGGCCTTGCCCTTGACCGCATCGGAGGACACATCCACCGTCTTGCCATCCACGATGTGGGCCCAGCCCTGGACCACGGTGACCTTGTGGCGCTTCAGCAGCGTCGCCACCCCGCCGGTCAGGCGTTTGACGATGGCATCCTTCCAGGCCACGCTGCGCGCCAGATCCAGCTCCGGGGCCTGGACACGAAGGCCCAGCTCGGAGTCGCCGGCGTAGCCCTGCAGCGCGTGGAATTGCTCGGCGACGTGAATGAGCGCCTTCGACGGGATGCAACCGATGTTCAGGCAGGTGCCGCCCGGCGTCGCGCCCTCGACCAGCACGGTGGGCACACCCAGCTGGGCGGCCCGGATGGCGGCGACATAGCCGCCGGGTCCACCGCCGATGATGAGCAAAGTGGTATTGATGGGACTGGGCATGCTTACTCCACAAACAGCAGCGCCGGGCATTCCAGATAGCGCCGGATGCACTGGATGAACTCGGCGGCATCCATGCCGTCGACCACACGATGATCGAAAGACGAGGACAGGTTCATGAGCTTGCGCGCCACGATCTGGTTGCCCTGGAAGACCGGCCGCTCGACCACCCGATTGATGCCGACGATGGCCACCTCGGGCCAATTGATGATCGGGGTGGAGACGATCCCCCCCAAAGGACCCAGACTGGTGATCGTGATCGTGGAACCCGTCAATTCATCACGCGCGGCCTTGCCCTGGCGGGCCGCATCGGCCAACCGCGAGATCTCGGAGGCGCAGGACCACAGATCCAGCGTTTCGGCGTGGTGTACCACCGGCACCATGAGACCGGAAGGCGTCTGCGCCGCAATCCCGAGGTGAACAGCGCCATACTGGGTGACGACCCCGGCTTCGTCATCGTAACGGGCGTTGATCTGCGGGAAATCGCGCAGCGCCAACACCAGCGCGCGCACGAGGAACGGCAGCAGCGTCAGCTTGCCACGCTCCGTGCCATGAAGTGCATTCAGGCGTGCGCGCAGGGACTCGAGCTCCGTCACATCGGTTTCTTCGACGTACGCAAAATGCGGGATGTGACGCTTCGATTCCTGCATCTTCTGGGCTATCTTGCGCCGCAGGCCCACGACAGGAACCTGGGTTTCTTCGCTGTGGGCCGTGTAGAGCGATGCCGTCGTGCGGTGCGAGGTCTCGTTGCGATCCCGCGCCAGCCAGGCATCCAGATCCCCGTGCGTGATGCGCCCCGCGGGTCCGGTGCCCGGTACATATTGCAGCGTGATGCCCAGGTCCCATGCCCGGCGACGCACGGCGGGCGATGCCAGCGGGCGCTGCCCTTCAGCGCGCGCCGGCGTGTGGAATGCCGAGTGCTGCGGGCCGCGGCCGTTACCCGAGGGCGCTGGCGATGCGGAAGCCGCAGGCGCAGCCATTCTGGCCGGAACCTGCGTCTGCTTCACGACGGTTTCAGCCGATTCCGCAAGCGCAGCCGCAGCACTGTCGGCCGACGGTTCGGCGGATGCCGCAGCCCCCGAGGCCACGCCGGCGCGCGATGCCGGGGCGGCCGCAACCGTATCCTCGTTCCCGGCGCCCTCGACCTCGAGGCGGATGAGCTCGGTCCCTACGGCCATGACATCGCCCGCCTTGCCACCGAGCGCCACGACGCGCCCGTGAACCGGCGAGGGAACCTGAACCGTAGCCTTGTCCGTCATCACGTCGGCGAGCACCTGGTCTTCGACCACTGCGTCGCCCACCTGGACGTGCCATTCCGCCAGCTCGACCTCTGCGATGCCCTCTCCGATATCCGGCATCTTGATGATGTGAATGCCCATCATGCCTCCCGAAATGCGCGCTTGAACGCCTCTGCCACCCGCTTGGGGCCCGGAAAATAGGCCCACTCGTGCGAGTGCGGATATGGCGTATCCCAACCGGTGATGCGTTCGATGGGAGCTTCGAGATGATAGAAACAGTGCTCCTGGACCAGCGCGGCGAGCTCGGCACCAAAGCCGCTCGTGCGCGTGGCTTCATGCAGCACCACGCAACGCCCCGTCTTGCGCACCGAAGCCGTGATGGTGTCCAGGTCCAGCGGCCAGAGGCAGCGAAGATCGATGATGTCGGCTTCGATACCCGCATCACGCGCGGCAACCTCGGCAACGTAGACCATGGTGCCGTAGGTCAGCACCGTCAGATCCTTGCCTTCGCGATACAGCGAGGCCGAATCCAGCGGCACATGGTAGTAGCCCTCCGGAACGTTGCCCAGCGGGTGCTTGGACCACGGGACCACCGGCTGATCGTGGTGCCCGTCGAAAGGCCCGTTGTAGAGACGCTTGGGTTCGAGGAAGATCACCGGATCATCACATTCGATCGAGCTGATCAGCAGTCCCTTGGCGTCATACGGATTGGACGGCATCACCGTACGCAGCCCGGCGCAATGCGTGAAGAGCGCCTCGGGACTCTGGCTGTGGGTCTGCCCCCCAAAAATGCCCCCGCCGCAGGGCATGCGGATCGTCAACGGCGCGGTGAACCCGCCCGCCGATCGATAACGCAGCCGCGCCGCTTCGGAGTAGATCTGATCCGCTGCCGGATAGAAATAATCGGCAAACTGAATCTCCACCACGGGCCGCAAGCCATAGGCGCCCATGCCGATGGCGGCCGCCACAATGCCGCTCTCGGAGATCGGCGTATCGAATACGCGCGAGACGCCATATTTCGCCTGAAGGCCCTCGGTACAACGGAAGACGCCGCCAAAATAGCCGACATCCTCGCCGAAGACGACGATGTCATCGTCGCGTTCGAGCATGATGTCCATGGCCGACCGCAGCGCCTGGATCATGGTCATGGGCTTCGTCCTGAGCTTTTCTTCTGCCATGATCAGACTCCCAATTCCTGACGCTGGTGACGCAGGTGTGCCGGCATTTCCTTGAAGACGTCCTCGAACATGGTGGCCACACTGCTGGTACGTCCCGTGGCCAGCGTCCCGTGCGCCTCCGCCTTTTTCTGGGCAGCGACGACCTCCGCCTCGCATGCCTTCTGGGTGGCCTGGTGCTCATCCTCCGACCAGATGCCCCGCAGGATCATGTACTGCTTCAGGCGGGCGATGGGATCGCCCAGTGGGTAACGAGACCAGTCGTCCGCCGGCCGGTATTTCGAAGGATCATCCGACGTGGAGTGCGGGCCGGCTCGATAGCTGACCCACTCGATCAAGGTGGGACCATAGTTGTTGCGGGCCCGGTCGGCAGCCCATCGCGAGACCGCGTACACAGCCAGGAAATCGTTGCCGTCGACGCGCAGCGACGCCACGCCGGAGCCGATGCCGCGCGCGGCAAGCGTGATGCCTTCACCGCCTGCCACGCCCTGGAAGGTGGAGATGGCCCATTGATTATTGATGACGTTCAGAATGACCGGCGCCCGATAGACGTGGGCAAACAGCAGCGCAGTCTGGTAGTCGGATTCAGCTGTGGCGCCGTCGCCCACCCAGGCCGCCGAAATCCGCGTGTCGCCTTTGATGGCCGACGCCATGGCCCAACCGACCGCCTGCGGCATCTGCGTGCCCAGGTTGCCCGACAGGGTGAAAAAGTCCTTCTCCGGCACCGAGTACAGCACGGGAAGCTGGCGGCCCTTGAGCGGATCCTTGTCGTTGGAGAAAATCTGGCACATCATGTCGAACAGCGGATAGTCGCGCACGACGAGCAAGCCCTGCTGTCGGTACGACGGGAAATGCATGTCTCCGGGCAGCATCGCCAGCGACTGCCCGATGCAGATGGCCTCTTCACCCAGGCTCTGCATGTAGAACGATGTCTTCTTCTGCCGTTGCGCAATCACCATGCGCGCATCCAGGATGCGCGTCTTGATCATCGCCAGCATGCCCTTTCGGAGGACTTCGTCGTCGGGCAGGACCTCAGCCCAGGGGCCGACAGCCTGGCCCTGGTCGTCGAGCACGCGAATCAGGCCCATTGCCAGATCGCGGGTGTCGTAGGGGACTGTGTCGATGGGTGGTCTGCGGGCTTCGCCTGCCGGCTGCAGGCGCAGGTAGGAAAAATCGGTGGCCTGACCAGGGCGGCCCGACGGTTCGGGCACATAGAACTCGAGTGGTGTCTGTGTCATGGACGTAAAAATCTCGTGGATTTTTGGCAAACCCCATAGGGGAACAGCGATCGTCTTGTGGACGGGTGCCGCATCATCGCCTATCCCGCCATGCCGCGCAAGACCGCGTAAACCACTACGGGCGCCGCCCGTGCCAGTATCGGCGGGACGACTCTAGGACACTGTACATCGTCAGCCCCTCCGGACGCGAATGGACGCCGATTCCACCCTGCCAGTCGGTGCGCCAGATGCGCGCCCCGGCTTCATCCCAACGCGCCAGCACACCCGCATGCGGGTGACCGTGCCGGTTCCATCGCCCCACCTGCACGATCACATGCCCGGGAGCGACCGCCTGGGTGAAGCCGGCCGAAGACGAAGTTCGCGACCCATGGTGGGCCGCGACGGCCACGTCCACGGGTGTCAGGCCGCGCGACACCAGGGCGGCCTCGGTTTTTGCCTCGATGTCGCCCGTGAGCAACAGGCTGTGGTGCGCCCCGCGGACCCGCAGCACGCAACTGCCATCGTTGGTTTCCCTGGTTCGGCGAGTGTGCTGCACGTCCAGCGGCCACAGGAACTCGAAAC
>DATNAI010000314.1:0-5806 GCA_035572875.1 Castellaniella sp.
AAATACTGGGTGAGATTCACGACATCGTCGAGGGTGCCCCCCGCACTAGCCACCGTGCGGCGAAGCGCATCCAGCACATACCAGGACTGGGCGGCGATCGGTCCCTCCTTCTCGTCGCTGGACAGTTCTCCCGTTTCCCCCGCCTCAGCCCGCGCGTGCTCGGGCAGATCGCGGTAGCCAGTGATTATGTGGCCAGCCCGGACATCGGCCGCCAATATCCCCGCAAAAAACACCATATCGCCGGCGCGCCGAAAGGGCGCATAGCCAGCCAAAGGTTGCGCTACATCCTCATTCTTGCTTGACCTGATCATGGCATGCCCCGTGTGAATGAGTCAGATCACACCTACGCTACATCCCGGTGCAAAACGCGTCAATCGGACAGATCCCAATAAATCACTAGTTGAGATAATTAGGTGTAAACCCTCGCATTTTCAAAAATAGTGACGGGGCGCGTACGGAAGTTGACAAATCTTTTCTATCCATCTGGTTTCATACAGATATATCTACCATTCCATGTTGTGAAATCATGGGCAACGGGATGAAACCTCAATGTCAATGCCTCTCTTTCGGGCGGTTCACGGTTCGTCGTGTCAGCTATTGAGAACGATGTCCACGCCCGTCGGCATCGCTTCGAGGCTGAACCGGTCCCGGTGCATGGCCGCGCCGGTTCCCGCTCCGGAGGCTGATGCATGTTCTCAATATGTGATTATCTGATGACGCTGAGCCGGCATATCGACGCGCTTCCGGGCATCACGGGATTCGAGCCGCCGGCGCATGCGCCGGCAGTCATATTGCTTGGGAATGCAGATAATCCATTGTCTTATTTGGATAAAGTCTCGATGCCAGCGCTGCCTATGGCCAAAAGTCTGAACTGAAACGAGCGGTCGGGGTTTGTACGTAATTATCTCATTAAATGAGAATTCACCCAAAATGATGTTGACACCCACACAGGGTCGCTCTACGGTGGCGGAAACCACGCATCGGATGAAAGAGGCACTTCAATGGAACGATTCGGAGTGGACGTCATACGGCCTGCCGTCGTCACGATCGACATGCACCGCGGGCACCTGGATCCGCATGTGGCCACCATGCCCGTCGCGCCGGGAACCGAAGCCCGCACCATCCGCAACAACGCTTCCTTTCTCGCAGCGGCACGCGCGGCGGGCGTCCCCGTGATCCATATGCTCACGCAGTACACGGACGTCAGCGAAATCCGCAGCAATCCCTTCTGGCGCACCCGCGCGGATGATCCGAAGGCAACCCGCAAACATGTGGAACGCCATCAACTGAGGGGCGGTCCAGGTTGCGAGATCATGCCTGACATCCTGGATCCGGACTACGACCTGATCCTCGACACCAAGCGACGCTACGACTGCTTTGAAGCCACGGATCTCGAGTTCGTCCTGCGATCGAGAGGCGCCAACGTACTCTTTTTCACCGGCATCAACACCAATAGCTGCGTGCTCGCCACGACGGTCCGGGCCAACGTGCGCGATTTCGCGCCGGTGGTGGTAGAGGACTGCGTCGATACGATGGACGGCCCGGAGCTCCATGCGGCAGGTCTCTCCGTCATCCGCACGGCCTTTGGCTGGACCATGATGGCAGCCCAGGTCGAGAGCGAGGTTTTCGCGGGCCTGGCCCCTCGCCGTGAAGCACGCTCGGGAGCTTGAACCCTCCAGCCTGAAAAATCTGGGAGACCGCCATGGCGGACACCTTAGGGAAGATCAAAGCGGCAGTTGTGCAATCCTCGGGCTGCTTCCTGAACCGGGACGGGGCCGTCGAGAAAGCCGAAGCCCTCATTGCCCAGGCGGGCACCATGGGCGCGGAGATCGCGGTCTTTCCGGAGGGCTACATTCCGGCACATCCGCTGTGGTTTCATTTTCATTCGGCCACCAGTGCAAGGGGCCTGGAAATGGCCGCCGAACTCTTTCGCAATGCGGTAGTCGTGGGCGGCCCGGAAACCGACCGGCTCTGCGCAGCCGCCAAACGCGCGGGCGTCTGGGTGGTCATCGGCGTCTGCGAAAAGCTGGCGAACACGACGGGCACCATGTGGAACAGTGCCTTGCACATCACCCCCCAGGGAACGATTGCAGCCAACCACCGCAAGATCAGCCCGACCGTGGGCGAACGCCTGGTCCACACGGGCGGGGGCAGCGAGGGGCTGCAGCTCCCCAGGACGCGCTTTGGATCCATCGGCAGCCTGCTGTGCGCCGAGAACTCGAATCCGCTACTGGTCTTCAGCATCGTGGCGCAATACGCCGCCGTGCATGCGGCGCTCTGGCCCAACCACTTTTCACCCACACAGCCCCGCATGCGCGACGTCATCCTGACGGCGTCGCGGGCGATTGCCTACCAGGGCGGCTGCTACGTATTGAATGCGGCCGGGACCGTCACCGAATCCATGATCGACCAGATCGCATGCAGTGAGGCGGATCGCGCCTGGCTGCACGATGCGGCCAATCTGGGCGGCAGTTGCATCATTGCGCCCGGCGGCGATCTGGTCGCTGGTCAGGCCGGCGCGGAGGAAACCATCCTGGTGGCGGAGCTGGACCTCGACGTCGCGGTCAGCAAGCGCTCCATCCATGACTTTGCGGGCCATTACAACCGCGCCGATCTGCTCGGCCTGGTGGTACACCCCACCCCTCACAACCTGTTCCAGGCGCCCTGGCAGAGCGCATCGCCCAGCGAGCCCTGGAATCGGCCGCATCCGGGTGGGTCCGACATCGCACGAGCCGCCGACCAGGCAGACGGGGCTCCCCAACCGCAACACACGCTTCACCACGGCAACTCGTAGGAAAACAGACTCGCTGCACAGATACAGGAACGAATTCGGCACATCGTCAGGTGACTGAGAGGCGGCGTTCCCGCTCGCAATCGGCCACTCGTCAGGACCAGGAGAACATTGCATGGCTCGCACCACAACGATCAAGGCGGTCAAGGTACATTTCCTGTCGATACCGCTGGAAAGCCCGCTGATCACGGCTGCATTCCCCATTCCCGCGATCGACACTGCCATGATGCAGATCACCACAGAAGGTGGCCTCCAGGGCGCGGCGTGGAGCTTCGCCTTCGGACGCGGGCGCGTCGCCAGCCTGGTGCGCATGATGCAGGACCTCGGGGAAATCGCCATCGGCCACGATGCGCTCGACACCGAAGCGCTGTGGTCCAAGCTATCGAAGGCGGTGGGATTCATCGGCCAGCGCGGCGTGGCCGCCGCCGCCATGTCGGCCATCGATACGGCCTGCTGGGACATCAAGGGCAAGGCTGCCAACCTGCCGGTCTATCAGGTGCTGGGGGGCTTTCGCCACGCGGTGGAGGCCTACGCCAGCCAGGGCCTGTGGCTGGACCGTTCGCCGGATGCGCTTGCCCGGGAAGCCGCGAGCTATGTCGAGCAAGGCTTCAAGGCCGTCAAGATGCGCGCCGGGAAGCCCGACGAGGACGAAGACGTTGCGCGGGTGCGCAGCGTGCGCGAAGCGATCGGACCGGACTGCAAGCTGATGATTGACGTGAACCAGGCTTGGAACCTGAAGCAGACGCTGCGCATGGGCCGCAAGCTCGAAGAGTTCGACGTGTTCTGGCTCGAAGAGCCCATGCCCTACAACCAGCTGCAGGACTACGTCCGTGCGACCGAGGGGATTTCCATGCCGCTGTGCACGGGCGAATCGTTCTACCTGAAGGACGAAATCCTCGAATTCGTGAACCATCGCGCCGCCGATTACTTCATGCCGGACATGATGCGCATGGCCGGAGTGACCGAGTGGATGAAGGTGGCTCATGCCTGCGAGGCGCGCCACGCGATGGTCACCCCGCACCTTTTCATGGAGCACTCATCACACATGGCGGCCGCTTGCCCGAACGTGGTCTGGCAGGAATACCAGCCATGGTGGCAACCCGTGATGGAGGAACCCATCGCAATGGCCGACGGCAAGATCCAGCTCTCGGACAAGCCGGGGTTTGGCTTCGAGCTATCCGAAAAGGCCTTGGCCGAATTCACGGTTTCCTGACCGGGGGATGGACATGGCCGAACAAGCCCATCGATACGCCGACCTTTCCCGCCGTTTTGATCTCAGCGGCCGCGTAGCCCTCGTCGTCGGCGGGTCGCGAGGCATAGGCCGCGCCATTGCCGAAGGCTTCGCCGATGTAGGCGCCCGCGTCGCCGTGGTGGGCCGCTCTCCCGAGCCTCTGCGAGACACGGTCGCCGCACTCGAACGGCGAGGCGCAAAGGCTATGGCCCTGGTGGCCGACGTGAGCAAGTCGGCTGACCGCTCCCGACTGATCGCCGACACGGTGAGCGAACTCGGCGGGCTGGACATCCTGGTCAACAGCGCCGGAGCCAAGCCGCTACGCGGGGACATGCTGGATCGCGAGCGAGCTTTATTGCCGGAGCTGCTGGAGGTCAACGTCCTGTCCTACTACGAGCTCACCCTGGCCGCCGCGCGCCTCATGAAAGCCAGGAAATGGGGAAGAATCATCAACGTCGCCTCCTCGACGGGCCAGAAGGCGCGCCGCGGAATGGGCGAATACGCCATCACGAAGGCCACGGAAATCATGATGACGCGCGCCTTTGCGGTGGAGCTCGGCGAATACGGCATCACGGTCAACGCGTTGGCACCCATTCTGACGCGGACGGAATTCTCCGCCGCGCAGCTCGCCGACGAGTCGGACGTCGCCAGGGTACTGGCCATGCAAGCCATCAAACGCATTGCGGACCCCGAAGACGTGGTGGGGGCCGCCCTGCTGCTCGCCTCGGAAGCGGGCGCCTTCATCACGGGCACCACGATCAGTATCGATGGAGGGGCAGGCGCCTAATCGATCGGCCTACGTTCAGGAGGAGCAGCCGACATGCAGGAGAAGAAATTAATCGATGAAAAGGCAGCCAACGCGCTGCCGCACTACGAGCCTTACGGCTGGCAGCACTGGCCCGAGCATCCGTGGCTCTCTTACCAGTTCAGGCGCGCCCTGGGCGAGACCCAGGAGGGCGGCGGCAGCGTCAGCGAGTCGTTTCTCGCGGCGAGCCGCATGAAGCCCGGCGACAAAGAGAGCTGGCACAAGGAATGGAACGTCATCGCGCACGCCAACCTGCAACGCGGGTATGAGGCCGAGGCCGCCGGGCATCTCATCACGGCCAAGCACTACTGGCTCAAGGCCTGCAATCAGTTCCGGTCGGCGGAGTTCTGGCTGGGCGCCCACGACGAGCGCCGGCTCGCCACCTTTCTCAAGTGCGAGGAAAGCTTTCAGGCGGCTGGCGCCTGTTTCGATCCGCCCATCGAGCATGTCGAAGTCCCTTACCTGGACGGACAAACGCTCGCCGCCTATTTCGTGCGCAGTCCGGCCGCGAAATCGGTGGATGCGCGCCAGCCCGTCCTGATTGCATTCGGCGGCCTGGATTCCTTCAAGGAAGAGCTCTACTTCATGGTCGGACGGGGAGCGCTGGAACGCGGGATCTCATGTCTGCTGGTGGACGGACCGGGGCAAGGCGCCACCTTGCGCAAGCTGGGCATCCATACCCGATTCGATTACGAAGTGCCGGTGGCCGCCTGCATCGATTATCTGGAAACGCGCGACGACGTGGACGCCAGCCGCATCGCGGCCAGCGGCTCCAGCCTGGGCGGCTACTACGTCGCCCGCGCGGCGGCATTCGAACCGCGGCTGGCGGCCGCTGTCTCGCACGGAGCCGTCTGGGCCGTCAACGAGATCTGGGGAGACGCCGATGAGACGCACGGGCTGGCGGGACATATCAAATGGGTCTTCGGCGCCGGATCCATGCGGGAGGCCCTCGAAATGGGCAAGGCCTTTACGCTTGAAG
>DATNAI010000315.1:0-6249 GCA_035572875.1 Castellaniella sp.
TGTCGCTGCTGATTTCGGTGACGCTGACGCCCGTCATGGCGGCCCATCTGCTGAAGCTGCAGCCGCCTCGCGAGCCGTCCCGGCGCGGGCGCCTGGCGCGCGGCCTGGCGCGCGTAGGGGAGGTCTGCATGCAGGCCTATCAGCGGTCACTGCGCTGGTCGCTGGACCATTCGCGCCTGGTGCTGCTCCTGCTGCTGGCCACCGTGGGGCTGAACGTGTATCTGTACATCAGCGTGCCAAAGGGCTTTTTTCCCCAACAAGACACCGGGCAACTGTTGGCGTTCTTCCGTGTGGACACGGGAGACTCGTTCGATCAGACTCAGGCGCGGCTGGATGCTTTTCGCAAGATCTTGCTGGCGGATCCCGCTGTGGATACGGTCACGGCTTACGCCGGCGGGCGGGGTGGCAGCAATTCCAGCTTCATCCAGATCCAGCTCAAGCCGCTGTCGCAGCGAACAGCCAGCGCCACCGAGGTGGTGAACCGGCTGCGGCCGCGTTTCCAGCATACGCCCGGCGCGCGCATGTTTCTGGTCCCGCAGCAGGACATCTTCGTCGGCAATTCTTCACGCTCTGGTTCCTATTCCTACGAACTGCTGGGCAGCGACCTGCCGCTGCTGGCCCGCTGGCTGCCCCGCGTGCGCAACGCGCTGGCGGCGTTGCCGCAGCTTACCGACGTGGATGCCGACGTGGAAGACAAGGGGCGCCAGGTCGAATTGCAGGTTGATCGCGATGCCGCCCGCCGGCTGGGCGTCCAGATGTCCGATCTCGCCGCCGTCCTGAACAATGGCTTCAGCCAGCGCCAGGTGGCCGTGCTGTATGGTGCGTTGAACCAATATCACGTCGTCATGGCGCTGCAGCCGCAATATACGCAGGATGTCCATTCTCTGCAGGCGATGCAGGTGGTCACGGCGGGCGGCCAGCGTGTGCCGCTCCTGGCCTTCACGCACCTGAGCGAATCGGTGGCTCCCAACGCCGTGGACCACGATGGCCTGCTCGCGTCCTATTCCATTGATTTCGGGTTGGCGCCAGGCGTTTCGCTGGACCAGGCGTTGAAGGCGATCGACGGGGCGATGGCGGGCATCAATCTGCCCACACAGGAGATGCAGGCGCACCTGGACCAGAGCAGCAGCATGATGCGCAATGCCGTTGCGCAGCAGCCCTGGATGTTGGTGGCGGCGCTGGTCGCCATGTATCTGGTGCTGGGCATGCTCTACGAGAGCACCATCCATCCCATTACCATCCTCTCCACGCTGCCCTCGGCGGGCGTGGGGGCGCTGCTGGCACTGCGGCTGGTGGGGATGGAGTTCACGCTGATTGCCTTGGTCGGCGTGTTCCTGCTCATCGGTATCGTGAAGAAAAATGCCATCATGATGGTCGACTTTGCCCTCCAGGCCCAACGCCGCGAGGGCCTGGACCCGCGCGAGGCGATCTATCGGGCCTGCCTGGCGCGATTCCGGCCCATTCTCATGACGACTTTGTCGGCCATGCTGGGCGCCTTGCCGCTGCTGCTGGCCACAGGCGCGGGCGTGGAGATGCGCAGGCCCCTGGGGCTGACGATCTTTGGCGGCCTGCTGGTCAGCCAAGTGCTCACGCTTTATACGACTCCGGTGGTGTACCTGACGCTCGACCGGCTGAGGAGGCGCCGCAATCCCGGCATGCCGCAGCCTTCCATTGGAGTCCCGGGATGATAGGAAAACAGAGATGATCGAACTCCGGCATTCGTTGGGCCGTTCGCACTGGCCGCGTGGGGCCGCCCTTTGTATGGCCGTGGGCGCGAGCCTGCTGCTGAGCGCTTGCGCGGTGGGACCCGACTATCATCGTCCGCCCCAGGATGTCGGCGCGGCCTATGGCGGCGCGCCCGAGGGCCACTGGTATCCGGCCCAGCCAAAGATGGCGGTGGTGCAGGGATGGTGGCATGCGTTTGGAGACCACTCACTCGACGCGTTGATGGCGCAGATGCCGCGTGCGAATCCCGATCTGGCGCAGGCCGAGGCGCAGTATCGCCAGGCGCGTGCCGCGCTGGCGGCCTCCCGGGCCGGCCTGTTCCCGACGGTGGGCACGTCGGTCTCCGTGGGACGGGGCGAGCAGGGCGCTGCGGGGCCCGGCGGCCCGACCACGAGCTACAACCTGTCGGGCAGCGTGAACTGGGAGGTGGACCTGTGGGGACGCGTCCGTCGCGGCGTGGAGGCCGCGCGCGCCGGGGAGCAGGCCAGCGCGGCGGATCTGGCCGGGGTGCGGCTGAGCCTTCAGTCCACGCTGGCGCAGTCCTATTTTGCCATCCGCCTGAGCCAGCTTCAGGATGACCTGCTCGCGCGCACCCTCCAGGCATATTCCCGCGCGCTCGAAATGACCCGCAACCGTCTGGCGGCGGGGGTTGCGTCGCCGGCCGATGTGGCAGCGGCTTCCGCGCAGCTCGAGCAGACGCGCGTGCAGCGTATCCGCCTGGGCTGGCAGCGGCAGCAGCAGATCCACGCCGTCGCCGTACTGGTGGGCGAGGTGCCTTCGCAGTTCCAGATGCCCGGCGGGCAAGGCTTGCCCGCCGTACCGGGCGTTCCGGCCGGTGTGCCGTCGTCCCTGTTGGAGCATCGGCCGGATATCGCGGCCGCCGAGCGGCGCGCGGCGCAGGCCAATGCGCAGATCGGCGTGGCCCAGGCTGCCTGGTTTCCGAATCTGACGCTCAGTGCCGAAGGCGGCTACAGCGCGGGCGCGTTTGCGTCGTGGATCACGGCACCCGCGCGTTTCTGGACCCTGGGTCCGGCCCTGGCCCTGACGATCTTCGATGGCGGGGCGCGCAGTGCCGCCGTGTCGCAGGCACGGGCGGCCTACGATGCCCAGGCTGCCGCGTATCGCAAGACGGTGCTGGACGCGCTGCGTGAGGTCGAAGACGCGCTGGTCCAGGCGCACGACATGATCGATGAACAGGCCGCCCAGGACCGTGCCCTGGCTGCCGCGCGTGAAAGCGTGCGCCAGACCGTCAATCAATACCAGGCTGGCCTGGTGGATTATCTGAACGTTGTGCAGGCGCAGGCCAGCGCCCTGAGCGCCGAGCAAAACGCCCTGAGCCTGCGGGCACAACGCCTGGATGCGGCCGTGCAGCTCGTGGCCGCGTTGGGCGGCGGGTGGCCCGGGCTCGCGGCGCCGGAGGCTGGGGGGTCCTGATCAGGGGCCGACCAGCGCTCCTCGCTGCGCCGCAACGCCGTGCGCGCCGTGCATGCGGGCGGTTTCCAGCGTGTCGGCCGATTGCCCTCCTATCGCGAAAACCGGACGTCCGGCGCGCAGGGCCAGCGACTGAAAGCGCTCCCAGCCCAGAGGCGGTTCCTGGGGATGGCTGGGCGTCGGCAGGGCATGGCCCAGCACCACGAAATCGGCCTGAAGCTGCCGGGCGCAGGCGACGTCTTCTTCCTGGTGGGCCGAGACGCCGAGCCATCCGGGGGGGCGCGTGTCCTGCTGCAGGATCTTGCGAGCGTCCGCGGCCCGTAGTTGCACGCCGTCGGCCCGTGACCACCAGGCGTGCGGATGGCGGCTATTGACGAGACAGCGCGCATCGTGCTGGCGGCAGAGCGCCAGCGTGGCCTCGAAGGCTTCGCGCAGCGAGGCCTCGTCGCCCGACCAGGCCGCTTCGCGGAACTGCACCAGCCGCAGCCCGTGCATCAGTTCCTGGCGCAGCTCCGCCAGCCATGCGTCCAACCCGTCGGGCGTGCCGATGTGGCTGACCCGATAGTGCATAGGCAGGCGCAGCCAGCGCAGCGGCGGGGCGGCGGCGGGAAGCAGCGACCCGCCTCCCGGAGCGATGGGGTGTTCGCACTCGTCCAGGCGGATCGCCCAGGGATCCACCCAATCCAGCGCCTGGTTCTCGCGGCCATGCGGTTCGCCGTCCCAAGCCGTGACCTGGCAGAACGCCAGTTCCACGATGGTCTTTGGATATTCGTGCACGTGGACGACCCAGGGGTACACATGCGTGGCGCGGATGCCGAGTTCTTCATCCAGCTCCCGCACCAGCGCCTGCCGGACAGTTTCGCCGGCCTCGATCTTGCCGCCCGGGAACTCCCACCAGCCGGGCCAGGCCTTGCCATCCGGGCGTTGCCCCAGCAGCAGGCGGCCCCTTTGATCCAGGATCAGGCCGGCTGCCACACGTACGTAGGGTTTAGACATGGCGAGCCGCCCAGTCACGTGCAAACTGCCGTGCCACTCTCCCGGAGCGCGAGCCCCTTTCCAGCGCCCATTGCAGCGCTTCGGTGCGGGCCGCTTCGATTTGCGGCGCCGGGCAGCCCTGGGTCTGCAGCCAGTGGTTCACGATGTCCAGGTAGTCGTCCTGGGCGAATGGGTAGAACGACAGCCACAGCCCGAACCGTTCCGAGAGCGAGATCTTTTCTTCGACAGTCTCGCCGGGGTGGATTTCCCCATCCGCCTGGTGTTCGGCCTGCAGGTTTTCGTGCATGTATTCCGGCATCAGGTGGCGCCGGTTGGACGTGGCATAGATGAGCAGGTTGTCGCCGGGCGATGACACGGAGCCATCCAGCGCCGACTTCAGCGCCTTGTAGCTCGCCTCGCCTTCCTCGAAGGAGAGATCGTCGCAGAAGACGATGAAGCGCTCGGGGCGCCCCTGGATCAGCTCGGAGATCTGGCCCAGATCCCCCAGGTCGGACTTGTCGAGCTCGATGAGCCGCAGTCCCCGCTCGGCGTGGGCGTCCAGCAGAGCCCGCACCAGCGAGCTCTTTCCGGTGCCGCGCGCGCCCGTCATGAGGACGTTGTTCGCGGGCTTTCCCTGGAGGAACGCCACGGTGTTGCGCTCGATGATGGATTTCTGCCGCTCGATATGCTGCAGATCCTGCAGGCGAATGGGCGCCAGGGTGCGCACCGCATCCAGCCATCCGCGCGCGCCACGGCGTTGCCAGCGAAACGCGTGGGCTGTCCAGTCGATGGGGGGCGGGGCGGGAGGCAACCAGGCCTCCAGCTGTGCGAGCACGGCCAGCGCGCGCTCAGCGAGGTCCTGCATTTTGGCGGGGGCAACCACTGGGTTCTCCTGAATATGACACGGAAAGTATAATCTGGGTCCTTGCGGCCGCGTCCTGCGGGCGCCCAACAGCAGTCGGGTCCGCCTTGAATTTCTCTGAACTGTTTGCTCCCATCGTTTCCGACATGCAGGCGGTCGACGCAGTCATCCGCGCGCGCCTGGATTCCGAGGTCGTGCTGATCCGCACGATCGGCGACTATATCGTGGGGGCGGGCGGCAAGCGCATGCGGCCGGCTGTGGTGCTGCTGGTGGCCAACGCCCTGGGCTACCAGGGCGTGAACCATCACCGGCTGGCGGCGGTGGTGGAGTTCATCCATACGGCCACGCTGCTGCACGATGACGTGGTGGACGAGTCCGACATGCGCAGGGGGCGCGACACGGCGAACGCGGTGTTCGGCAACGCAGCCAGCGTCCTGGTGGGCGATTATCTGTATTCCCGTTCCTTCGAGATGATGGTGGAGACCGACTCCATGGCGGCCATGGCGGTGCTGTCCTCCGCCACCACTGTGATCGCCGAGGGCGAGGTCCTGCAGCTCCTCAATGTGCATGATCCCGACGTATCGCTGGACCGCTACCTGCAGGTGGTGCGCTACAAGACGGCCCGGCTTTTCGAGGCGGCCGCCCAGGTGGGGGCGATCATTTCAGGGGCCGATGCGAAGCTGCAGTCGGCTGCCGCCGACTATGGGCGGCACGTTGGCACGGCGTTCCAGTTGATTGACGATGTGCTCGACTATAGCGGCGATGCGCAGACGCTGGGCAAGAACGTCGGTGACGACCTGCGTGAAGGCAAGCCCACGCTGCCCCTGATTCGCGTCATGGAGGCTGGAACGGCCGAGCAGCGTTCGCTGATCCGGGGCGCCATCGAAACAGGCCACGCTGATTTTGCTGCAGTGGCGCAGGCCATTCGCGCCACGGATGCGTTGGACTACACGCGCGCCGCAGCCCATGTCGAAGCGGATCGGGCGCGCGAGGCGTTGTCTGCCTTCCCGAATTCCGAATATCGCGAAACTCTGCTAAAATTCTGTGCTTTCGCGGTCGACCGAGACCGCTGAAGTTCCCGCGACAGGTGCTTCGTTGTTGCCTGCCGATCACACCGTCGGGGTGTAGCTCAGCCTGGTAGAGTACTACGTTCGGGACGTAGGAGTCGCATGTTCGAATCATGTCACCCCGACCACTATTTCATCGTCAGACGGCGGATGCTTCCAGCGGCTTGATGCTCTCCAGCGTTTCGTCCA
>DATNAI010000316.1:0-3748 GCA_035572875.1 Castellaniella sp.
GCCGACCACCTGGCCGAGAGCGACACCCATGCATTGCGGCTGGCCCGGGAGGCCGTGGCACGGCTCAACCGCCCGGTGCAGCCCGACAGCGGTTCCTGGTCCGAACCGCTGTACGACCCGGCGCAGCTCGACGGCATCATCCCGCAGGACACGCGCAAGCCCTATGACGTGCGGGAAGTCATCGCGCGCATCACTGACGGCTCGGAGTTCGAGGAATTCAAGGCGCGCTACGGAACCACCCTGGTGACGGGATTCGCCCGTCTCTACGGGATGCCCGTGGGCATCATCGCCAACAACGGCATCCTGTTCTCGGAAGCCGCCCAGAAGGGCACACATTTCATCGAACTGTGCTGTCAGCGCAAGACGCCGCTCATCTTCCTGCAGAACATCAGCGGGTTCATGGTGGGCCGCAAGTACGAGAACGAAGGCATCGCGCGCCACGGCGCGAAGATGGTCACGGCGGTCTCCACGGCGGCGGTGCCCAAGTTCACCGTGCTGATCGGTGGCTCGTTCGGGGCCGGCAACTACGGCATGTGCGGGCGCGCCTTCAGCCCCCGGCTGCTGTTCATGTGGCCCAACGCTCGCATCTCGGTCATGGGCGGCGAGCAGGCGGCCAGCGTGCTGGCCACGGTGCGCCGCGACAGCATCGAACGCAAGGGCGGCCAATGGTCGGCCGAGGAAGAAGAAGCCTTCAAGGCGCCCATCCGCGCTCAGTACGAGCACGAAGGCCATGCCTATTACTCGACGGCGCGTCTGTGGGATGACGGCATCATCGCGCCGGCGGACACGCGCCGCGTCCTGGGTCTGGGGCTGGCGGCCGCACGGCACGCCCCGATCGAAGAGACGCGCTTCGGCGTATTCCGGATGTAAGGAGACAGTTCGTGTTTGATACCATTCTGATCGCCAACCGCGGCGAAATCGCCTGCCGCGTCGCCGCAACGGCCCGACGCATGGGCATCCGCACGGTGGCGGTGTATTCCGATGCCGATGCACACGCTCGCCACGTGCAGGCCTGCGATTTGGCGGTCCGCATCGGCGGGCCGGAGCCCGCCGAGAGCTACCTGCGCGTCGAGGCCATCCTGGAAGCGGCTCGCCGGACGGGGGCGCAGGCCGTCCATCCGGGCTATGGGTTCCTGTCGGAGAATGCAAAATTCGCCCAGGCTTGCCAGGATGCCGGTCTGGTCTTCATCGGCCCTCCTGCCTCGGCAATCGCCGCCATGGGCAGCAAATCGGCAGCCAAGACCCTGATGGCCCGCGCCGAGGTGCCGCTGGTGCCGGGCTATCACGGCGAGCGCCAGGAGCCTGACTTCCTGCAAGAACAGGCGCGCGCCATCGGCTATCCGGTGCTCATCAAGGCCAGCGCCGGCGGCGGCGGCAAGGGCATGCGAACGGTGGAGCGCGACGCGGACTTCCAGGCGGCTCTGGCGTCCTGCCAGCGCGAGTCCGCCGGCAGCTTCGGCAGCGCCCAGGTGCTCATCGAACGCTATTTGCAAAAGCCGCGCCATATCGAATTCCAGGTCTTTGGCGATACGCACGGACAGTGCGTCTACCTGTTCGAGCGCGATTGCTCGGTGCAGCGGCGCCACCAGAAGGTCATCGAGGAGGCCCCCGCGCCCGGCATGACTCCCGAGCGGCGCAAGGCCATGGGCGAGGCGGCAGTGGCCGCCGCCCAGGCCGTGGGGTATGTCGGTGCCGGCACGGTGGAGTTCATCGTGGAACCCGACGGGCGTTTCTACTTCATGGAAATGAACACGCGGCTGCAGGTCGAGCACCCCATCACCGAAGCCATCACGGGCCAGGATCTGGTGGAATGGCAGCTTCGTGTGGCGGCTGGCGAACCGCTGCCGCTGCGCCAGGAAGAACTGCGCATCAGCGGCCACGCCATCGAGGCGCGCATCTACGCGGAGAACCCGGCCAACGACTTCCTGCCCAGCATCGGGCACCTGGACGTGCTGACCTGGCCCGAGCATGTGAATTTCCGCATTGGCGCGTTGCGGGTCGATGGCGGCGTGCGGGAAGGCGACACCATCACGCCCTATTACGATCCGATGATTGCCAAGCTCATCGTCCATGCCGACGATCGGGAGCAGGCGCGTCAGCGCATGCAGCGTGCCCTGGGCGCCGTCTGCTGCACCGGGCTGCAGACCAATATTGCGTTCCTGGGGCGTCTGATGAGTTCCCGGGCCTTTGCCACGGCTGATCTGGATACCGGCCTGATCGAACGCGAGCATGATCACCTGTTCCCCACTGCGCAGGCCGCACCCGACGTGGTCCTGGGCCTGGCCGCCGCCGCGCTGCTGCCGGCTGCCGTATCCCCCGCGTTCGGCAGCACGGGGACGTCCGATCCCTGGCAGCTGGCCGACGGGTGGCGGGTCGGCGCCCACTATGCCCGGACGCTGACGCTGGAGGACGCTACCGGCGCCCGCAGCCTGCATGTCCGTCGTGATGGCGGCACCTGGACGCTGACCATCGACGGGGGCGAGCCCCAGCCGTTCCATTGGCGTGCATCCGATGGTCGCGCAACGGACATCCGTATCGAGCTTGGCGCCCGCGAGGCCCAGGGGCAGGTTCATCGCCGGGCGCTGCGTCTGGATGTCTTCAGCGATGGTCAGCGCACGACCTTGCAATGGCAGGATCCGATCGCGCTGGCCAGCACGCAGGTCGATGACGTGGCGGGGGGCCTGACCGCGCCCATGCCGGGCAAGATCCTGTCGGTTGCCGTGGCCGTCGGCGACGTCGTGCAAAAGGGCACGCCGCTGATCGTGATGGAGGCGATGAAGATGGAGCATTCCATCGAGGCGCCGCACGACGGCACGGTCCAGGAAATCTTCTATGGCGTCGGCGATCAGGTCCAGGAGGGCGTGACGCTGATCGGGCTGGAGGCCTCTGAAGCGAAGGCTCCTTGACGGAGGGGGGCGGTCGCGCGCCGTCAGTAGGCTAGACTATGAGTCCAAAGTCGTTCCAGTCAATGGCTCGCAGAGAAGGGCCAAGCGGGGTCTTCATGAGTGAATTCAAGGTAGCCATTCTGGCGTTGGGCGGCACGATCGCCATGACGAAGGGCGAGGACGGCGGCGTGGTCCCGACACTCAGCGGCGAGAGGCTGGCGGCTGCGGTCCCCGGTCTGGGCGAGCTGGCCCGGATCGATGCGCGTACCTTTCGCCAGCTTCCGAGCGCCCACCTGAAATACCACGACCTGGAGGCCCTGGCCCAGGAAATCATCCGGCTGGAGCAGGCAGGCTACCGTGGGGTCGTCGTCACCCAGGGTACGGATACTATCGAGGAAACCGCGTTCGTGCTGGACCGGCTGACGCACACGGAGATGCCGGTCGTCGTCACGGGCGCCATGCGCAACCCCACTGTTCCAGGGGCCGACGGGCCGGCGAACTTATTGGCATCCGTTCAGGTGGCCGTCGGTCCCGAGGCGCGCGGCTGCGGCTGTCTCGTGGTGATGAACGACGAACTGCATGCTGCGCGCTTCGTGCGCAAGACCCATACGAGCCGGGTGGACGCCTTCAGCTCCCCGGCCAGCGGCCGGCTGGGCTGGGTCAGCGAAGGCCGGGTCTTCGTCGGATCCCGGCTGGATCCCCTGCCCGCCATCCCGTCGTCCATGGTCGTCCAAGAACGCCGCGTGGCGCTCATCACGGTAGCGCTCGGCGACGATGGCACGCTCATCCGGGCGCTGCCTCCCGGTCAGTTCCACGGCCTGGTGGTGGAGGCGACGGGGGGCGGCCATGTGCCGGTCGAAGTC
>DATNAI010000317.1:0-6223 GCA_035572875.1 Castellaniella sp.
TCGAACAGGCCAAGATCCTGGCCCAGAATGATTTCAGGGAAGGCGTAATCGGTCTTTTCAGTGTTGAAGATCTTGGAGGGAAGTGGGGCGCTCATTGTGCGGTGGTACCAGTGCAATCGGGAAGGAAAGCCACGGCGGACGACCGCCGCGACCCGTGGAAATCACATCGTGCAGGCTTCGCACTCGACCTTGTCGACGCCGCCGTTGATGCTGCCGGCGTTTTCGAGCGACTTGTCTGAAGCGACGTTCGAGTTGTAGTAGTAGCGCGTCTTCATGCCGTACTTCACCATGGTGAAGTAATGGGTGAGCAGCTCGCGGCTGGAAACCTTGTCGTCGTCCTTGATGCGGCGCCAGAGGTCGGCCGAAATCCCCTGATCGGTGAATTTCTGGAACACGGCATAGGCCTTGATCATGTCGACCTCCGAGACGTCCCAGGCCGATTGATAGTGGAAGCTCGGATCGTCCCCGCCGGGTGCGGCCCAGCGGATGGTGACGGAGCCGTCGGTCTTGTTCAGGGTGACGTCGCGAACCGGATAAATGGAGTTGGGCTTGCCCAGCGCCTTGGATGAAGATTCACCGGGCATGTAGGCGATCAGGCACGAGTGTCCGATGCCGCCGTTTTGCACGATCTCGGCACGCAGGGCCTCCCAATCGTACTGGTAGTGGAAGTCGCCCAGCTCGTCCACGTTTCGGTTGTAGGTGTCGATGGGCAGCCAGCCGTCCGGCCACCGGGTCTTGTGCATCCAGCGAGCGACGCCTCGTTCCTTCGCGATCCGAAGCGATGCCCGGATGGCATGGTACATGTGGCGCTCGGCGATGCGATGCAGCTCCTCGCGGCCTTCCTTGGTGTCGTAGCGCAGTCCTTTCCGGGCCATGTGGGTGGCCACCCCCATGAGGCCCACCCCCGCGTTCATCCGCGCCTTGGCCGTCACGGCCACGTGCGGCAGCACATAATGGGAATTCTCGATGCAGTAATCGATCATCTTCAGCGTCAGGTACATCGCCTCCTGGTAGGCCTCGTCGTCATGCTCGCCAATGGCGTCGTACGCAATGGCTCCCAGCGAGCAGAGCGCGATTTCCGGTTCCCCATGGACCTCGACGACCTTTCGAACCCGGCCGCCGCCCGCGTCGGCCACGACCACGTCGCCTGCCTTGAGTTCACCGGCAAAGACGGTCCGCGGCACCATCGAATCCACCACGGCCACAGTGAGCGGCTCATTGAAGCTGAAGGTCTTGAGGCTGCCATCTTCGTCGTACTGGACGGTGATGAAGCCCACTTCCTGGTCCGAATACAGATCACGCATGTCCTCGTAGGGACGGTTCGGCTCGCTGATTTCCAGGCACAGATTGCTGGAGTGGATGGGCTCCTTGAAGGGGGTGTGGCGATTCATCTCGTCGACGTTGGCGAGATACGCCACGCCGGTCTCCAGCGCCTCGTTCAACGACGTGAGGATCAGGTCGCGCGGCTTGAAGTATTCCTTCTTGAAGGCAGGATCCGCTTCGAGCCGCAGGTATTCCCGCTTGAATGCATCGGTATCCGGGCTGAAGAACAGCCGCGTGAGTTCCGGGGCGGTCCATACGTTGAAGGAGAACGCCGATTCATTGCGAGCTACTTTTTCGGCAAAGAACTTGTTCGTGACCAGCGCATAGTGGAGGTCGCGGTTCTTCCGGTCTTCGGTGCTGCGCGGATTGCGCAGGTAAGCGATGACCTCGGCCTCCGGATCGAAGCCGGAGTAGTAGGTCGTGCAGGCTCCGCCGCGGCCCGCCTGCATGTTGGCGTGAACCGCCTTGCCCAGCGAGGCCAGATAGGGCAGCTTTCCCTGGTGCTGAATGAGACCACCGCGCACCGGATTGCCCTTGCTGCGGGTGATGAGGTGGCTGCCGATGCCGGCGGAGGCGGCCGTCATGCGATAGGCGATGTGGTCGCCCACCGCCAGCGACGCCTCATTGTCGTCGACGACATAGACGCAGCACGACGCGAAGCCGCGCAGTGTGGTGCCGAGGTTCACATAATTGGGCGTAGGCGCCGACATGCGCTTGGCGGAAAACTCGGTATAGAACCGCCGCACCAGGTCGATGCGCTTGTCCCTGGGTTCGGTTTCAGCCAGCGCCATGGCCATGCGCATGTAGACGAATTGCTGGGTTTCGTATTCCTGGCCGGTCGCTCGATTCTGCAGGCTGTACTTCTTGCGGATGTAATGCAGCGAAAAGTGCGGCGTGTCGTAGTCGAGCTCATGATTGATGAAGGACTCGACCCGCGCATAGTCTTCATCGTCGTAGTCCATGCGAACCATCACGTGGTCGGCGACCATGCGATCGTGCAGCGCGCGAACGGACGGAATGGATTCCCCGTGGATGATCTTGTGCAGGTGGGAGGCATACAGCCGACCGGCCATCAGATAGTAGGACCACGTGCCCTTGTCCAGGCAGTTCTGAATCAGTTTTTCCTGCAAATCGGAGGTGGCCACCGTGTCCGGCATCGTGCTGACAGCCTGGATGACGATGCTGCTCCAATCGACCTTGTGGCCCAGGGTGGCCGCGGCCCACCGGCCCCATCCGTTCAGCTTGCTGGGGATATAGGGTTCGATCCTGCCGTCCCGCTTGACGATATTCTTAATCATGATCCATCCTCTGGTTGTCGAATTCGCATGACCCGAATCGCGCCGTCCGTCGTTAGGCGGGGCAGTCAGGTGCAGGGGCAATCAGACACTGATTACATTGCATCAACTACATGTAGTGTCCGGAGCCGATTGTAGACACAATGGATGGTACCGTAAAGCGATTTGCGCGTTCAAGGGCGGGGTGGCGTGAACGTCTGTCATCGTGCCGTTTCCAGCGGCGAAATCGGCCGTCTGGGGGATAGCGCGATTATCACGGCACGACAGGTCCCGACACAAACTGAAGCGACCGGATCAGTGCCGCCCTGTGAGCGGGTGACATACAATGGATAGTAGAAATTCGATCAGCGACCACTACTGGTTGTGTGTGTCGCCTCTCTTGCTGAGGAGCTTTCATGAAGCGAGCAGACGCCATCGCGGGCCTGGAGCCGCAATCCATTTCCACCGAAGTCCTGTTGGAAAAGTACGCCAAGGGCACCGAAACCACCATTGACGAGATACAGCGGCGGGTGGCCCACGCTCTGGCCGCCGTCGAACCCGCCCGCAAACGGGCCCACTTCGAGACACTCTTTCGGGACGCCCAACGGCGTGGCTTCATTCCTGCGGGACGCATCAATTCGGCGGCGGGCACGGACCTCGAGGCCACACTGATCAATTGCTTCGTGCAACCCGTGGGCGACTCCGTGTCCAGCGTGGTGGACGGCCGGCCGGGCATCTACGATGCGCTCCAGAAGGCTGCGGAGACCATGCGCCGTGGGGGAGGGGTGGGCTACAACTTCAGCCACATCAGGCCGGCCGGCGCCAAGGTAAAGGGCACGGCTTCCAAGGCATCGGGACCCGTCTCCTACATGCGCGTTTTCGACCGTTCCTGCGAAACCGTCGAATCGGCCGGCGCACGGCGCGGCGCCCAGATGGCGGTCCTGTCGGTCACGCACCCCGACATCGAGGCGTTCGTCCAGGCCAAGCAGACGGCCGGCGAACTGACCAACTTCAACGTGTCCGTGAGCGTGACCGACGCGTTCATGCAGGCCGTGGAGGAGGACGCGGCATTCCCGCTGACGCACCCGGCTGAGCCCTCTGAGGAGCTCAAGGCCGCAGGCGCGCGGCAGCGCGAGGACGGGCTGTGGGTATATCGGGAAATCCGCGCGCGGACGCTCTGGGATGAGATCATGCGCTCGACCTACGACTATGCGGAGCCGGGCGTGCTGTTCCACGACCAGATCAACCGTGAGAACAACCTGCACTACATGGAAACGCTGGAGGCTACCAATCCCTGCGGCGAGCAGCCGCTGCCGGCTTATGGGTGCTGCTGCCTCGGGTCCATCGACCTGACACGCTTCGTGCGGCACCCCTTCGGCCTGCAGGACACCCCCGAAGTTGACTGGCAAGGGCTGGCCGAGGTCACGGCCATCGCCGTCCGCATGCTCGACAACGTACTGGAGGCCACGGTGTGGCCATTGCCTGAACAGGCGGCGGAAGCCGCCCTGAAGCGACGCGTCGGACTGGGCGTCACCGGACTGGGCGATGCCCTCATCATGCTGGGCATGGCCTACGACAGTGACGAGGCGCGTTCCTTGGCCTCGCGGTTTGCCCGCGAAGTGGCCCACGCCGCCTATCGCGCGTCAGTGGACCTCGCCCGCGAACGCGGGGCATTCCCGGGGTTCAAGGCAGAACAATACCTGAAGAGCGGATTCGCCCAGCGCCTGCCGGAAGACATCCGCGCGGCGATCGCCGAGCACGGCATTCGCAACAGCCACCTGACGTCCATCGCGCCCACTGGCACCATCTCGCTTGCCTTCGCCGACAACGCCTCCAATGGCATCGAACCGCCGTTCTCCTGGACCTATACACGCACCAAACGCATGGCCGACGGCACCCGCCAGGACTATCCTGTGGAGGACCACGCGTACCGTCTCTACCGGTTGATGGGCGGCGACGTGTCCGGCGCATTGCCGCCGTACTTCCGCACGGCGCTGGAAATCTCCGCACGGGACCACGCACTGATGGTAGCGGCCGTCAAGGACCATGTCGACGCCGCCATTTCCAAGACCGTGAACGTCGCCGTCAGCTATCCGTACGAGGACTTCAAGGACCTGTACATGCAGGCCTGGAGACTCGGACTGAAAGGCATCACGACCTATCGGCCCAGCGGCAAGCGGGGAGCTGTGCTGTCGGCCGCCCCGGCGCAGGACGACAGGCTTTCGCAGCCCGAGGCCATATCGCTGTCCGAAGCGGACCGCCGTCTCGTGCTCGAGCGCACCATCGAGCCCGTGCTCAATAGCCTGCGCTGGCCCAATCGACCGCGCCTGCCGCGCGGTGCATCATGCTGGGCGTCGGATGCCATCGAGACGCCGGAGGGCAGCTTCGTGGTCTTCGTGTCCGATCTGCAGAACCGGCCCTTCGAGATCTGGGTCAATGGGGCACGGCCGCCACGTGGTCTGGGATCAGTGGCCAAGATGCTCAGCCTCGATATGTACACCGACGATTTCCCATGGCTCAATCGTAATCTGCAGGTGCTGGCGGCCACCAACGGCGGGGCGGAGTTCCAGATCACTGATCCGGAGACGGGCGATCCCCTCTGGATGCCGTCGACCGTTGCCGCCATGGCACGCCTGGTGGCGTTTCGCCACCGCACCCTGGGCATCGCCGCATCGGCTGACTCCCGTTCGGCCATGATGGAGGCGCTGATTGCCCCGCGAGAACCCAAGACAGGCACGGACGGGACGATGGGCTGGATCTGCGATGTCCTCAATCCGGTGACCGGGGACGATTTTGTACTCATGGTCAAGGAACTGAGAATGCCCGACGGTTCCACGCGTCCGTACTCTGTGTGGGGGGCCGGGAAGTTCCCGCGGGCCTTCGAAGGTCTGTTCAAGCTGCTCAGCCTGGACATGCGCATCGTGGATCCCGCCTGGATTGCCATGAAACTGCGCAAGCTCATGAACTACGCCGAGCCTCAGGGCGACTTTCTGGCCCGAATCCCCGGCAGCGACAAGTCCCGGGCGTTCCCGTCCACCGAGGCCTACATCGCCAGGCTGCTCATCCACCGCTACGCCATGCTGGGCATTCTGGACGAACAGGGCGATCCGATCGAACAAATGGGTGTGGTGCAGGCGGAAACCGCGCAGCCGGCCGTGCCTGAATCGGGCGGAAGGAACGCGGCGCTGGCCATGGAAGGTGCCGAATGCCCGGAATGCCACCTGCACCGCATCATCAGGAAGGACGGCTGCCAGTTCTGCACAAACTGCGGCTACCAGGGCTCCTGCGGCTGAAGCGCCATTTGCCGGTGACGAGCGGCGCGACGATGGGGCGGTACCCCATCACACCGCCGTCAACCCCACGAACAGCGCGAAGACGCCGTAGAGGCCACCCACGGACGCCAGGACTCTGGCATCCGCGGCACCGCGGTGGAACAGGAGCAGCAGGAATGCAATCGCGGCCATGGTGACGAGTCCGGACACAATCAAAGGTCCGTCGAAATGCCATGGCGTGAAGAAGATGCCGAGCGCGCTCGGGATGGTGGCCTGGATCATCATGGCCCCGGAAATGTTCGCCAGCGCCAGCCGTTCCTTGCCCTGACGCACCCAGATGAGCGCGTTCATGGT
>DATNAI010000318.1:0-11676 GCA_035572875.1 Castellaniella sp.
GGTTCGGTATTTCATCGATGCGCTCCGGAACCATTATCATGAGTCCGGTTACTGGGAAGGACAAGGGATATCTTGAAAACCGAACGCGCGCACGCTGCGGGCAAGCCGGCCGCCGCATCGGCCATGCGCGATGAAACGGTGCGGGCCGAACCCGGGGCCGACACGCGCCGCGGCAAACGCCTGGCGCTACTGGCCCTGGCCAGCATGGCAGTCGTGTGGGGCTACAACTGGGTGGTCCTGAAGAAAGTCATGGAATTCGTGGGGCCGTTCGATTTCTCGGCCTTGCGCAACCTGTTTGGCGCGCTGTTCCTGTTGGGCCTGCTGCTGGTGCGTAAAACCTCGTTGCGCATTCGAGCGTGGCCGCGCGTGCTGTTGCTGGGGATGCTGCAGACGGCCGCCTTTTCGGCGCTGATCCAGGTGGCGCTGTTGGAGGGTGGGGTGGGCAAGACTTCCATTCTGGTCTATACCATGCCGTTTTGGGTGATTCCCATGGCGTGGTTTGCATTTGGTGAGCGTATCCGGGGGCTGCAGTGGGGCGCGCTCAGCCTGGCGGCCGCGGGTCTGATCCTGATCCTGGAGCCCTGGCATAGGCAAGGCAGCGTCTTGAGCGAAGTGCTCGCCGTTGGGGCGGGGCTGTGCTGGGCGCTGGCCATGATCGTGACCAAGTGGATCCGCCGCGATTTCCCCATGGATGCTCTGCCGCTGACCGCCTGGCAAATGGTTTTCGGCGCGCTGGCGCTGTGTCTGGTGGCCTTGTGGATTCCGGAACGGCCCGTGGAACTGGCCCCGTATTTTTTCGGTGCCCTGATTTACAACGCTGTCCTGGCCACGGCGATTGCCTGGTTCTTGTGGATTTTTGCGTTGCAGCATCTATCGGCCGGAGTCGCGGGCATGGCGGCGCTGGGCGTGCCGGTCGTCAGTGTGATGTCCGGGTGGTTGCAACTGGGCGAACGGCCAAGCCATGTCGATCTGTTGGGGATGGTCCTGATTGCCGTTGCCCTGCTGGCGCTCAGCCTGCAGTCGGTCGGGAAGAAGGAATGATGCCCGCCGCTGAGATTCAAGACCCGAACTTTGTACCCAACGAGGAATACTCATGAAATATCTCGGAGTTTGTTCGACACTGCTTGCCGGCCTGGCGAGCGTGATGTTCTCGGCGAATGCGCTGGCGGCGCAAGACGTCATCAAGATTGGTGAACTCAACAGCTACAAGAGCCAGCCGGCCTTCCTGGGACCATACAAGAACGGGATGGACCTGGCCCTGGACGAAATCAACAGGGCGGGCGGCATCGACGGCAAGCAGCTGAAGCTCATCATTCGCGACGACAACGCCAACACCGGTGATGCCGTTCGCGCCGCAGAGGATTTACTGGCATCGGACAAGGTGGATGTGCTCATGGGCACGTTCCTGTCCAATGTCGGCCTGGCCGTGTCCGACTATGCCAGGCACAAGAAGCGGTTCTTCCTGGCGAGCGAGCCGCTGACGGACAAGATCGTCTGGAAAGATGGCAATAAATATACCTATCGTTTGCGCGCTTCCACCTATATGCAGGTGGCGATGCTGGTGCCGGAAGCGGTGAAAATGCACAAGAAACGCTGGGCGCTGGTGTACCCGAACTACGAGTACGGTCAGTCTGCGGTGGAGACCTTCAAGGCGCTGATGAAGGAGGCGCAGCCGGACGTGGAATTCGTGGCTGAGCAGGCCACCCCGCTGGGCAAGATCGATGCCGCCAATGTCGTGCAGGCGCTGGCCGATGCCAAACCCGATGCGATGTTCAACGTCCTGTTCGCAACCGATCTGGCCAAGTTCGTTCGAGCCGGCACTCAGCGGAACTTCTTCAAGGGCTTGTCGGTCGTCAGCCTGCTGACCGGTGAGCCGGAATACCTGGATCCGCTGGGTGACGAAACCCCGGTGGGCTGGGTGGTGACCGGCTATCCCTGGTATGCCATCGACACCCCGGAACACAAGGCGTTCCTCAAGTCCTATGAGGACAAGTATCACGACTACCCGCGTCTGGGCACGATCGTGGGCTATACCGCCGTCAAGTCTCTGGCGGCGGGGATGAAAAAAGCGGGTTCCACCGACACGGATGCCCTGGTCAAGGCGTTCGCCGGCTTGAAGGTGGACATGCCGTTCGGCCCCATTACCTACCGCGCGATCGATCATCAGTCCACCATGGGCGCCTATGTGGGTACGCTCGCCAAGAAAGACGGCAAAGGCATCATGACCAACATCCGCTATGTGAATGGGGCCGATGTGCTGCCCCCCGACGATGTGGTGCGGACGTTGCGGCCCGCCTCCGCCCGGTAGCCGCATGCCGTAAGGTCGGGCGCGCAGCCTCCGGTATCCTCCGCGTGAGGCAGGACACCGGAGGTCGTGCGCAGGCCCGTGCGAAGGGATAAGAATGGGATTTTCCGGCTTGGTCGTGCAGCTCCTGAATGGGCTGGTGGAGGCCTCCTCTCTGTTCATGCTGGCGGCGGGTCTGTCGCTGATTTTCGGCGTCACGCGGATCGTGAACTTCGCCCATGGTTCGCTCTACATGCTGGGTCTGTATGTGGCCTACACCCTGGTGCATTCCTTCGGCGGCACGCCATTGGGCTTCTGGGTGGCTCTGCTGGGGGCCTCCTTGCTGGTCGGTGTCCTGGGGGCTGCCGTCGAAATCGTCTTGCTGCGGCGAATTTACCGGGCCCCCGAATTGTTCCAGTTGCTGGCCACGTTCGCCCTGGTGCTGGTGTTCAACGACATGGCGCTGTGGCTGTGGGGTCCCGAGGATTTGCTGGGGCCCCTGGCGCCGGGCCTGAGCGGCTCGATCAGGATTCTGGACCGTTACTTTCCGGGCTATGACCTTCTGCTGGTGTTCGTGGGGCCCGCTGTCCTGGGCCTGTTGTGGATGCTGCTCACGCGCACCCGATGGGGCACGTATGTGCGGGCGGCCACGCAGGATCGTGAAATGCTGGGGGCGCTGGGGGTCAATCAGGCCTGGCTCTTCACGAGCGTCTTTGCCCTGGGGGCGTTGCTGGCGGGGCTGGGGGGCGCTTTGCAGATCCCCAGAATCCCGGCTGACCTGACGCTGGATCTGAGCAGCATCGGCGATGCGTTCGTGGTGGTCGTGGTGGGTGGTATGGGCTCCATTCCCGGTGCCTATGTGGCCGCGCTGATCATTGCGGAGCTCAAGGCCCTGTGCGTGGCGCTGGGCACGGTGTCTTTCGCGGGTCTCACGTTCGCGCTGCCCAAGCTCACGCTGGTGCTGGAGTTCGTTTTCATGGCCGTGGTGCTGGTCTTCCGGCCGTGGGGACTGTTTGGCCGCCCGCAGGGCGTCAGCCGCAACTCGGCCCCGGTCGAGACTCCCCTGCGGCGCCCGGGCCCGGCCTTCCGAGCATCCATGGTCGGGTTGGTGGCCGTGCTGGCGCTCCTTCCTTCGCTGTCCGGCCTGATGCCTTATGCGCCGATCCTGATGCTGGACGTGATCATTGCGGCCTTGTTTGCCTTGAGCCTGCACCTGATGATGGGACCTGGAGGCATGGCGTCCTTCGGGCATGCCGCTTTCTTCGGCTTGGGGGCATACGCGGCGGCTTTGTGCCTCAAGGCCGCGGGTTTTCCCGTGGGCTGGGCCCTCGTGCTGGGACCGGCGGTGGCAGCCATCGGCGCGCTCATCATTGGCTGGTTCTGCATTCGCCTCTCGGGGGTGTATCTGGCCATGCTGACCCTGGCGTTTGCTCAGATCGTGTGGTCGGTGGTCTTCCAGTGGGATGACTTCACCGGAGGGTCGAATGGCCTCATCGGTTTGTGGCCGCCGGCCTGGCTCGATGGGAACATTTACTACTATTTCGTCCTGGCAGTCGTGGTGTTTTCGGCCTGGGCGATTCGCCGCATCCTCTTTTCCCCCTTTGGCTATGCCATTCGCGCCTGCCGGGATTCGGCGCTGCGCGCCGGGGCAATCGGCATCGACGTGCAGCGGGTGCAGTGGCTGACCTTCATCCTGTCGGGCGCTTTCGCAGGCCTGTCGGGCGCGTTGTTCGTGTTCTCCAAGGGGAGTGTCGGCCCGGAGGTTATTTCCATCGCCAAGTCCGTTGATGCCCTGGTCATGGTGCTTCTGGGCGGCTTGCAAACGCTGATGGGGCCAGTGGTGGGGGCGGCAGTGTTTCACTTGCTGCAAGATTATTTCATGGGCGCCACCCAGTACTGGCATGCCTTGTTTGGGGGAGTCATCCTGGTGCTGGTGTTGCTTGCACCTCACGGGATCGTGGGCTCGCTCAGGGATCTTGCCGGCCGCTGGAAGGCGCGTCACTCGGCAGTCGGGGAGAAGTCTGCATGAGCTTGCTGGAAGTCAGAGACCTGTCGAAGCAGTTTGGCGGCAACTGGGCTGTGGATGGAATCAGTTTCGACATCGCCAAAGGTGAGCTGCTGGCCATGATCGGCCCGAACGGCGCCGGCAAGACCACGACGTTCAACATGATCGATGGCCAGCTCCGCGCCACGGCCGGTTCGGTGAAGCTGCGGGGCGCCGAACTGTTGGGCCTCAGCCCGCGCAATATTGCCCGGCTTGGGGTGGGGCGCACCTTCCAGATCGCCGCGACATTTGCTTCGCTGACCGTGGTGGAAAACGTGCAGATGGCGTTGCTGGCCCATCGTCGGCAGATTTATTCCTTTTTCAGCGTGGCGGCCCGGCGCTTTCGTCGTGAGGCCATGCGCCTGCTGGAGCAGGTCGGCATGGACTCTCAGGCGGATCGTCCGTGCAGCCAGCTCGCCTACGGCGACGTCAAGCGGGTGGAACTGGCCATGGCATTGGCCAACGAGCCCAGCCTGTTGCTCATGGATGAGCCCACGGCCGGCATGGCGCCGAGAGAGCGCAACGAACTCATGGCGCTGACCAAGCGTCTGGTGCTCGAGCGCGAGATGGCTGTGTTGTTCACGGAGCACAGCATGGACGTGGTGTTTGCCCACTCCGACCGGATGATCGTGCTGGCGCGCGGCCAGATGATAGCCGAAGGCGATGCGGAAACCATTCGCAATCACCCCAAGGTACAGGAGGTTTACTTTGGCAGCGGCAAGACTTTCGGCAGAAACAAATCGCCGCGGGTGACGATATGACGGGCATGGCTTCAAGGCAGACACTGCTCAGCGTCACCGGCCTGAATGCCTGGTATGGCGCTGCGCATATCCTGTTTGATGTCAGCCTGGAGGTGGGGCGCGGCGAAGTGGTGGCCCTCATGGGACGCAACGGTGCCGGCAAATCCACCACGTTCAAGTCCATCATGGGCCTGATGGACAGAAGCAAGGGCGGGCGCTTCTTCATGGGGCATGATATCGGCGGCCTGCAACCTTACGAGATTGCCCGCCTGGGCCTGGGGTTCGTCCCGGAAGACCGGCGAATCTTCAGTGACCTGACCGTGGCCGAGAACCTGGAAGTGGGGCGGCAGCCGGCCCGGTGCTGGTCCGATGGTACGGCAGCCCTGAACTGGACGCCCGAAGCCCTGTATGCATTGTTTCCCAATCTGGGGGCCATGCAGCGGCGTCCAGCGGGGCAAATGAGCGGCGGGGAACAACAAATGCTCACGGTGGCCCGGACGCTCATGGGCAACCCCTACCTGGTATTGCTCGATGAGCCGTCCGAGGGCGTGGCGCCCATCATCGTCGAACAGATGGCCGATATGATCCTGGGGCTGAAAAAGCAGGGCATCAGCATTTTGCTGTCGGAGCAGAACGCCCCGTTTGCCGAGCTGGTGTCGGACCGCGTCTATGTCCTGGAGAAAGGCCAGATCCGCTATAGCGGCTCGATGGCTGAACTCATGGCCGACGACGGTGTGCGTCGCGCGTATTTGACGGTATAGGAAATCCGGCCCGCTCGTTGAGGAGCCAGAAGAGGACGGACCATGCCGATGTCCCGTTGTGACACGAATCCCCAGGCGGGGCTGCGTCAGCGCTGCTCCAGCGGGGGAATCATGCTGACCGCTTCCATCCCGACCACATCGCAGTTCTCGCCCGGCCCCGCGCGATCGATGATCAGGAAGTTCGACACCTGATCCAGCGCGAGCAACGGGTGGTGCCAGACGCCTTTGGCGTAGTTCACGCCCTGGCCGCCCTCGCACAGGAAGACCCGCAGATCGTCGACCGTCGGCGTGGAGGCAGGGTCGGCCACGACCACCAGGTACGGGCGATCCGACAGGGGGATGAACGCCTGGCTGGCCTTCGGGTGACGTTCCATCATGGTCACCGGAAACGGCAGCGAGCGCGGCTGCCCCCGAAAAATCGAGACGATGACGCGGCCGTCCGGGCCGGCGTCGATGTGGGCAAGATCGTGATAGCGCTCGGTATTGCCGTCGTTGATGGTGAAGTGCCGCACGGAGTCGTCCGCCTGGATGACGTCGCCAAAGGGCGCGAAGGCCTCGCGCGTCAGCGGTTCTATCGTCAGGTGAACCATAAATTGCGCGTCCAGCCGGAAGCGGGCGATCTGCGCGATCTGGTCCAGGCAGGTGGCCAGTTCGGCGTCCCTGTCATTATGCAGGCGTTCTTCGATGGCTTCCATGATCTGGTAACGGCTGCGGCCCTTGACGGCAATGATGAACGGCATTCCGTAGCGCTCGCGGTAGGCCGTGTTCAGACGGCGGAGCCGGCTGAGTTCGTCGGGACTGCATTGGTCCAGGCCCGCGCCGCGTTGTTCGCTGCTTGATGCGCTGGTGAGCGTGCCCGCGGCGGCCTCTTTGCCTGCGAGCTCGGGGTGCGCCATGATCAAGGCAAGCTGTTCGTCGTGGCTGGCCCGTTGCACGACCTCCACCATGGCCCTGTGCAGCCCCTGCACGGAAGCAAACGGACGGGCGGCCCAGGCGCGCTCGGGAATCCAGGGGGAGTGCTCGAAAATGCCCCCCAGTGCGCGGGCGAAGTCGGTCTGGGGGAGGGCGGAAAGCTCGTTCAGTGTCATGGCGGCCAAGGTAAAGGGGGCGGCGCCGCGGCGGTTCAACGGTCCGGGGCGCTCCAGTCAGCAGTCTACTGGCGTTCCGATACCGAATGGTAGGTGCGATTCTGAATAATCGGTATTCGTGTTTTCCGATACAGGCCCTCGTGCCCGGTCGGAGCGGATACGCGACTGTCCACGCATCGAGCCGGTGAAACTCCGGGCGGCGATCCCGCCGCCCGGAGCCCGGTCAGTGGCTGCCGTCCGGCACGGTCTGAGTCTCGATGTATTCCATGAGCCCTTCCAGGCCGCCTTCGCGTCCCAGCCCGGAACTGAGCATGCCGCCAAAAGGCGCGATCGCGGCGGGCCCCGTGCCAGTGTTATAGGCGCAATGGCCGAAGTGCAGGCGCGCGATGATGCGGTGCGAACGGGCCCGGTCCTTGCCGAATACGTAGGCGGCGAGGCCAAATTCCGTGTCGTTGGCTCGGCGGATCACTTCATCGTCGTCATCGAAAGGAATCAGGGGGATGAGTGGCCCGAAGGTTTCCTCGTGGCAGCAGCGCATCGTGTCGTCCACGCCGCCAACGACGGTAGGCGTGAAGAACAGACCGCGTGTGGCATCCAGCGCATCCGGCTGGCTGCCGGTCAGCAGCGTGGCGCCTTTGTCCAGCGCATCGGCCAGATGTCCCTTGACCTTGGCGAACCCGTTTGCATTGATCAGGGGGCCGATGTCGACTCCTTCCTTCATGCCGTCGCCGACTTTGAGCTTGCTGACCCGTTCGGTGATCTTTCGTGCAAAGGACTCGTAGACGCTCTTTTGCACGTAAACGCGATTGGCACAGACGCATGTCTGTCCCGCGCCGCGGAACTTGTTGATCATCAGACCGTCCGCCGCAGCGTCCAGATCCGCATCATCCAGCACGATGAAGGGCGCGTTGCCGCCTAGCTCCAGGCCGAGGCGCTTGACGCGACTGGCGGCCTGCTGCATCAGCAGTCGACCGGTGGCCGTCGATCCGGTGAATGACACCATGGCCACGTCGGGGGAATCCATCAGTTCGGCACCGATCTGCACTGCGTCGCCGATGACCAGATTGATCATGCCCTTGGGCAGATCCAGCGTTTCCGCCATGACCTGGAAGAGCGCAATCATGGTGAGCGGCGTGTCGGGAGCCGGTTTGATGACGGAGGGGCAGCCGGCGGCAAGCGCTGGTGCGATCTTCTTGGCGATCATGGCGATCGGGAAGTTCCACGGCGTGATCAGGCCCACGACCCCGACCGGCCGTTTGTAGATCGTCCAGGCGCAGCCCTTGACCTTGTCCGGCAAGGCTTCAGGGGCGGTGCCCGCTTCGACCCGTTTGGCGTAGTAGTCGAAAAAGCTCGCCGCATATTGGACCTCGCCCTGCGCTTCTTTCCAGGGTTTGCCATGCTCCAGGCAGAGGATGCGCCCTATCTCTTCCTGTTGCGCCAATAGTGCGTCGCGGGTCGCTTCCAGCCAGTGGCGCCGCGTGGCCACATCGGTGTCGCTCAGGAGTGCGCGCTTGGCCGATGCAATGGCGCGTCGTGTTTCGGCGGCGCCCATGAAAGGCACGTCGGCCAGTTTTTCGCCGGTGGCCGGGTTGAAGACATCCAGCCGCCTGCCGGAGTCGGCAGCGATCCATTGGTCGTTGACATAGCCGGAGAGGTGAGAAAGCAAATTTGAACGGATCATGTCGTACCCCTGTTATGAATCGAGCGTGATGCTATCCCGCAGCCCGGAACCCGAGGCAAGGTGGTCGAAGCCTTCGTTGACCTCTTCGAGTTTGAAGGATTTGCCCAGCAATTTGTCCACGGGCAGCTTGCCCGCCTTGTATAGCGACACATAATGGTTGATCGAGATGGCGGGAACCCCGGACCCCAGGTAGCTGCCGCGGATGTCCCGCTCCTGTCCGACCAACTGCGAGATCGGCAGACTGAACATATGCTTCGGGTGCGGGAGTCCTGTGGTCATTGTGACCCCCCCCCTGCAGGTCAGCTTGTAGGCCGCTTCGAACGCGGGTACCGCCCCCGCCGCGTCGTAGCCAATGTCGACGGGACCGCCCGCGGCATCCAGCAGTTCCTGATCGGACTTGATGGTCCGGGGATCGATGACGTGCGTGGCGCCCAGGGTCCGCGCCAGTTCCCGTTTGCCGGGATCCAGTTCCACGCCCACGATGCGCTGGGCGCCGGCGGCGACGGCCGCCATGAGCCCGCTCAGACCCACGCCTCCCAGGCCCACGATGGCGATGGAATTACCGGCCCTGATGCCCGAGCGGTTGATGACGGCGCCCGCGCCAGTCAGCACCGCACAGCCGAAGAGCGAAGCCTCCTGGTGCGACAGCTCCGCTTCGATCTTCACGCAGGAACGTTGCGACACGACGGCGTAGTCGGAAAAGCACGATACGCCCAGGTGGTGATTGATTTCCTCTTTGCCCATGTGCAGGCGGCGCTCTCCGCCAAGCAGCACACCGTTGGTGTTGGCGGCAGCCCCCGGCTCGCACAGCGCGGGGCGTCCCGACATGCAGGGGTTGCAGTGGCCACAGCTGGGCACGAACACCGTGACCACATGGTCTCCAGGCCGAAGCTGGTCCACTCCCGGGCCGACCTCGACGACTTCGCTGGATGATTCATGGCCCAGCGCCATCGGCATGATGCGCGGGCGGCTGCCGTTGATGACCGACAGGTCGGAGTGGCACAGGCCGGCAACCTTGACCTTGATCAGGACCTCGCCGAAGCCCGGAGGCGCCAATTCGGCCTCTTCAATGTGAATCGGTCGGCTTTGCTGATACGGAGCCGGCAATCCCATTTCTCGCAGTAAAGCAATGCGTGTTTTCAAGATAACTCCTTCCGTTCTGGATCATGGGCGTCCGTTCGAGATGGCGCCACGTTCAATGTTGAATACGGTGTCGAGCAACTCCGCGGAGTGCCGCAGGTCGGATTCGGCGATGATGATCGACAGGCCGCCGCTCTTGAGATTGGCAATCACCTCCGCGATCCGGCGGGCCAGTGCCGGCGCCACGCCCTCGAAGGGCTCGTCGAGCAGCAGCAGTCGTGAGCCGCACATCAGCGCGCGGCCGATCGCCACCAGCTTTTGCTGTCCGCCGGAGAGTTGCTGGGCCTTGCGGGGGGCGAATTCCCGGACTTCCGGAATCATGCGGCAGACTTCCTCCCAACGCTCCTGGGTGTCCGTGCGCTTCATGGCCCACGAGGGGACACAAATGTTCTCTTGTACCGAGAGTTCCGGCACGAGGCGCCGGTCTTCCGGCATGTAGCCTATGCCCAGGCGTGCCCGAGTCCAGGCGGGCGCGGTAGTGAGCGGCTTGCCGTCGAACAGAATCTGACCGCGCCGCGCGGGAAGCAGCCCCATGATGCTGCGCATCAGTGTGGTCTTGCCCGCGCCGTTGCGCCCGATCAGGCCCGCCATTTCTTGCGGGGCGAGCTTCAAGGCAATCTGGCGCAAAATGCCGACAGGTCCGATCGATACGTCGAGATCATGGATTTCAAGCATGTTGGGCCTCACTCCCGTGGGCGCCGGCAGCTTTTTCCGCGAGGGCTGCCGGGCCGCCGATGACGTGCGTCAAGACTTCCGCGTCCGTCAGCACCGCCTGCGCCGCGCCGTCAGCCAGGACGCGTCCTGAATAGAAGGCCAGCACCCGTTCAGAGTAACGCTGGACGATGTCCATGTCGTGTTCCACGAACAGCACCGTGACATTCCGGGACCGCACGACTTCCATCACCCGGTCCATGATGTCGAATTTCTCTTCCGCGCTGACCCCGCTGGTGGGTTCGTCGAGAAACAGGACCTTGGGGCTGGCCACCATGGCCATGGCGATATCCAGCAGTTTGCGCAGTCCCTCGGGCAGGGTGCTGGCCTTCGTGTCGCGGTGCGCTGCGAGCCCGAATTGCTCGAGCACCTGGTCAGCGGCCTCCCAAAGCCCGCTCTCGAACCCCGGGACGCGGTGCGGCGTGCGTGCCAGCATGGATCGGCGGCTGTTGCGCAGGACGATGCCGAGTCCTATCCCCAGATTCTCGCGGACCGTCAGGCTGTCGAACAATTGGGGAATCTGGAACGAGCGACAGATGCCGATCCGTGTGACTTCGCGGGGGCTCAGCGATGTGATGTCGCGCCCGTCATACAGGATGCGGCCGGAGTCGGGCTTCAGATATCCCGTGATCATGTTGATGAAGGTGGTCTTGCCGGCCCCGTTGGTACCGATCAGCCCTACCACCGTGTGGGGGGCGATGCTGACCGTGATGTCGTCGGCCGCTGTGACGGCACCGAATTGTTTGCGCAGGCCGGCTGCTTCGATAATGGCGGTCATTTGAGTGCCTTCGCTTGCCGGTGTTGGAACAGGGACCACAAACCGCCTGGCAGGAAAACGATGATCGCCAGCATCACGGCTCCCAGCATGAGCTGCCAGATCTCCGGTGTGTATTGGGTGGCGAGGCTGCGTACCGCTTCGAACAGGATGGCGCCGAGAAAAGGCGCGATCACGCTCCCCGTGCCTGCCAGGATCGCGACGAACAGGAATTCGCCTGAAGTCGCCCAATAGGACATTTCGGGGTCCACATGGCCCACGACGACGGCCGCGATTGCGCCGCCCGCACCCGCCAGGGCGGCGGCGATGAGATATTTGACGTAAACCGACCAGTACACGTCGGCACCCATGTATTCGACGCGGATTTCGTTATCGCGGATCGCCGTGGAAAGGCGTCCCAGCGGGGTGTGGAAATAGCGGTACATGCCGCAGACGGCCAGGAATGCCAAGAC
>DATNAI010000319.1:0-16088 GCA_035572875.1 Castellaniella sp.
CGCTCAGCAGCAGATAGCCGATCCAGTCGCCCTTGGTGCCCTGCGCATCGGCGGGCTGCGCCAGGGCCAGCAGGGCGATTCCCAGTACACCGCAGGCGATGGCCGCAACCACCCGCGCACGAATCACCTCATGCAGGACGATGCGGCTCAGGATGGAAACCGACGCGGGAACGGCCGACATGATGACTCCGGCCGCGACGGCACCGCTGCGGCTGACACCCAGCACCATGCAGATGGTGAAGAGAAAGCTGCCGATGAAGGAACTCGAGAAGAGCAGGCCCTTCAGGCGCCAGCTCAACCGGGGTTCGGCCGATGGCTTGCGCAGCCAGCGCAGCGTGACGACCCCGGCAATGCCAAAACGCAGCCACCCCAGCAAAAACACCGGAAACGCGGCCGCCAGCGGCTTGCTCAGTGCGACGTAGACTCCCACGACGAACATGGCGCTGGCAAGGTACCCGTACGGTACCAGGCCGGCCAGGCCTGTGGCCCGCACCCCCGACGCCTTCATGCCGGAGCGGAACGCGACGACAGCACGATGCCTCCCAGAATCAGCGCGAACGCCAGCGCATGGTAGAGGTGCGGACTTTCGTGCAGGACTCCTTGGGACAGCACGGCCGCAAATAGCGGTGTGAGATTGAAAAAGAAGCCTGCGATGGTCGGCCCTACCCGCTGCACCCCCACACCCCAGCAGCGGTACGCCACAACGGAGGGCCCCACCGACACGAAAAGGACCGTCAACGCAAGCGGCCACCCCCAGGCGATGGCAGGCTCGCCCACCTGCCACTCCGCCGCCACAAGCAGCCCCGACCAGCCGACACCATACAGGACCTGGGCGAAAAGGAAATCGGCCCATGGCATGCGCGACTTGGCGTTCGCCGCAATACGGACCAGTTGCCAGCTATAGAACGCCCAGAGGATGGTGGCCAGAACCATGAGCAGATCGCCCGCCACGAAGCGCAGGGCAAGCAAATGCGCCCAATCTCCCTGCGAGAGCACCACCGCGACACCCGCGAGCGAGAGGATGGCACCCGCGACCTGCATCACGTCGATGCCGGCACTATAAAAGAGGCGTCCGACCAATAGCATCCAGACCGGCATGCTGGCGGCCACCAGCGTCACGTTCACCGCGGTGGAGGTATGCAGGGCCAGGTACTGCAGCGAGTTGTAGAGTCCGACTCCGAGCAAGCCCAGGATCGCGTAGCGGCGCCACGACGACCAAAGACCGCTGCCAGGCCGCAGCATCCGCCAGCCCATGGGCAGCAACAACAAGAGCGCCATGGCCCAGCGCAGGAAATTCAGCGTCAGCGGCGGCACCATGCCGACCACGGCACGCCCGACCACGGCGTTGCCCGCCCACATCGCTGGCGGGACGAGCAGCAGCACCACCGTGCCAGTGGTCAACCGGTTGTTCATGACAGAGCCCGCTCCATTGATCAGAGCGCATTCTAATCCGGATGGGGAAAGCCCTCAGATAGCCAAGCTTATTGACATAATACGGTCTACCCATTACCATGGAACAGTTGTCAGTCAGCGGTTTTCAGATCTGGCCCTGCGGGTCAGCCAACGCAGACCCGGGCGTCTTTCCGGTGTTCTGTCTTTTGGGGCCTTCGCCCTACCTGATTTTCGATTGATCTCGCGCGTGGAGCACACCAGTGCTCCCACGATTGGCGCGCGCCGGCTGGCCCTCGTTGATTGAACGGAGCAAAAATGGCTAAAGAAGAACTACTCGAAATGCATGGGTCGGTGACTGAAGTCCTCCCCGACTCGCGCTTCCGCGTGACGCTGGATAACGGGCACCCGGTCATCGCATACACGGGCGGCAAAATGCGCAAGCACCATATCCGCATCCTGGCGGGCGACCAGGTCACTCTGGAGATGTCGCCTTATGACCTGACCAAAGGCCGCATCACCTTCCGCCATCTGAACAGCCGACCCACGTCGGGGCCCAGCAGCCCCGTACGCCGGCGCCATTGATCATCCTGCGGTGCCATGGGGCACCGCAGCGTTCTCGTGCCTGCGGCTTTCTAGTGACAGTCGGGAACCGTCTGGTCCAGATAAACTTCAAAAGCGATATCCCGAGCCTGTTGCTTCACGGCAGCCCGCAGCGTCGCAATGCCCGTCATCCGGTTCAGCGCCAGCCTCTGCGCCGGTGGTAGGCCGGGCCGCACCAGGCGCACCAGATCCTGGTGCCGATAGGGCTCCAGAGCGGCCGAAAACTTGTGCCACTCCGGGAATTTCAATAGCTCGCGCAGAAAACCCTCATCCTGCACCGTCGCATCGCACCGTCCCGTGCGCAACGCCAGAAGCGCGTCGGTCGCCGACGGATAGACCTGCTCGATGGCCCCAAAACGCGCTGCCAACTCGCCACGATAGCGACCATCGGCCGCCAGACACACCGTGCGGTCTTTCAATTCGCCCCAGGCAGCCACATGGGTGTCGGACCGCATGATGGCCATGGGACTGGCTGACCAGCCCAGCGACGCACGCTCCACGCCTGCGGGCAAAGGCGACTGTGTCGGCAGGGCTCCGACCCAGGCATCCAGCGCCCCGCCCTGAATCTGGTCGGCCGCCTGATCGCCGGACACCTCTCGCAGCTGCATCCCGTCCGTACCGGCCGGTATCACCACAGTTTCCAGCCGGACAGGTGTACGCACCTTGGCGCCCGGTACCGGGCGCGCGGGAAGTTGCGCAATCCCGACATGCAACGCGGCATCCGGCCCCGAAGCGGCTTGGGCGGGCATCGATACTCCCAACCCCACGGCTGCGCATGCCGCCAAGGCCACGCTCCAGAATGACTCAGACATATTGATAGCGCAGCACCTTGCGCTTGATGTTTTCCAGCAGCACTTGATCGATCAGCGTGGCCAGGATGGCAATCGTCAGGATGTCGGCCATCACGCCTATCATGTCAGCGGTCTCGCCGGCATACGCAAGCGACCGACCCAGCCCCTGGCCGAAGCCGATCAGCATCTCCGCTGAAATCAGGGCACGCCAGGCGTTGCCGAAGGCAAGCTGCGCGCCCGTGATGAGTTCGGGCATGACCGCCGGCAAATACACCCGACGCAGCATGTCCCACGGATTGGCCCCCATGACCCTTGCCGCCGACACATGCGTCTGCAGCACGCTTTCAGTGGCGTTCATGACTGAAAGCGCCGCGGGAAAGAAGGCCGCCAGCGCGATGACGACGACGATCGGCAGGTTCCCGAAGCCCATCAGAATCAGGAACAGCGGCACCCACGCGATCGACGGAATCGACTGCAGGACGATGATGGCGGATTTCAGGATCTCGCGGAAGAAAGTCAGCAGCCCCCCCGCCAGGCCAAATCCGATGCCAAACAGCAGCGCGAATCCGTAGCCCACCCCCAGCCGCCCCATGCTGCCGGCCAGGATGCTGCGAAACTGGGCGGTCTGGATGTCATGCCAGATTCGCGCCAGCACCTTGGGAACGCCGGGCATCAGGAAATCCGGCAGCGTCCAGGCGGCCAACTGCCAGAACAGAAGGATGGCGGCCACTGCAATCAGCATGGCCAGCTTGCGCGCAGCGGGCGAAAGTCGTTGTTTTTTACTCATGATCGCTGAAATGAGGCGGCCGGGGCAAACCCGGCCGCCAACGAGTGAGACGAAGACGTCACCAACCTATCGATCGCCGGCTTTGCGCCCGAGCGAATGCACGGCCGATTCTAGAGCTTGCGCGCATGCTGCCAATCCAGATCCACGATCGTGCTCACATTGAACGGCTTGCCGTCACGCGTCTTCAGCGTTCCCTGGGACTGCATGATGTCGGCGACCTCCTGCATGCGGGACAAGTCCTTGGGGGTCAGCGCGGCGCTGTAGGTCTGGGTCCGGATGGCATCGGCGATGATTTTCTCACGCGGCACGTCGCCGTGCTTGAGCGTTTTCAGCGTCGGTTCGGAAATGAAGTAGCCGGCGATCAGCTTGGCGGCCTCGTCGGGCTTCTGTTGCAGCAGCTCGATTGCCTGGCGCTGCGCATCCAGCGATTTCCAGACCAGATCCTTCTTCGCCTTCAAGGTTTCACCGGATGTAATGGTCACCATGCACGGAAATGGCCAGACCTCTCCGATTTCATAAATCTGCTTGACCGGGGCGATCTGCTCGGCAATGCTGGCCTGCGGCTCGAACAGGAACGCCGCGTCGACTCGCTTGCCCACCAACGACTGCACGGCGACCTGGGGGCTCACACCCAGGATCGACAGGTCATCGGGCTTGATTCCGGCGTCCTTCAGCACGACACCCTTGAGCACCACATCAGCGGTACTGCCCTCCTTCTGCGACGCCAGCGTGTGGCCCTTCAGATCCGCCACCTTGTTGATGCCGGCATCATCGCGGACCACCAAGGCGTGAAAGCCCCGCTGCGCGCCACTCACCACCTTCAGATCGGCGCCGCGTGACGACCACGATGCGGCGTTGGTGAACCCGAGCACACCCGTATCGAGCTGCCCGCCGACGATGGCCTTGATCAGATCCGTGCCAGACTTGAACTCCACCAACTGGACGTCCAGCCCCTGCTTTTCGTAAAGCTTGCCCTCGTATGCCGCAATGGCCTGGGCATCGTCCATCACGCGGATATAGCCGACCTTGAAGGGTTCGGCGGCCACGGCCTGGGACGCCACCGTCAGGGCGGCCAGGACAGGGATCAGAAAGCGATTCAATTTCATGCTGCGAGTTCCTCGGCAATATCAAAAGTGGGTTTTGCGCCATCGGCCACGATACCCAGCAAGCCCAGGATTTCGCGCCGCATGTTGGCGAAATTGGACAGATCGTGGGTCTTGTCGGCGGCCGACAGATGGAATTCCTTCAAGACGCGCGACGGGCGCGGGCTGAAGACCAGAATGCGATCGGCCAGAAAGAGCGCCTCGTCCACGTCGTGCGTCACCAGGAGCACGGTGGGCCGGGTCTCCCGGATCAGCGCGCGCAAGGCATCTTGCAGCGTCATGCGCGTCAGCGCATCCAGTGCCCCGAACGGCTCGTCGAGCAGAAGCACCTCGGGATGCGTGATGAAGGCGCGGGCGAGCGCACAGCGCTGGCGCATGCCGCCCGAAACCTGATGAGGGAAATAATCCTCGAATCCCTTCAGTTGAACCTTGTCCAGCCAGATCCGGGCCTGCTCGCGTGCCGGCGCGCTGCGGACCTTCTGGAGCTCCAGCGCCATCGATACGTTCTGGGCAAGGGTCAGCCAGGGGTACAGGGCGTTTTCCTGAAACATCAGCATGCGGCTGGGGTCGGGCCGTGTGACCGGTTTTCCATCGGCCAGCACCTGCCCCCGGCTGGGATGCTCCAGCCCTGCCGCGATGTGCAGCAAGGTCGATTTGCCGCACCCCGACGGCCCCACCAGTGCGACGAGTTCGCCAGCCTGCACCTCGCGCTGAAATTCGGCAACCACAGGCAGGTCGCCAAACTGCTTTTGTATATGCTGAAAGGAAAGATTCATGGCCCGGTGCCCGTACGCCCGCCGTTGCGCGTCATAGCTGAAAGTAATGTCACTGACTGCACTTTAACGATTTCCTTAAATAAGGAACAACGATATATTTTCGATTTTTATATTTCTGAAAATAATATGCAGCATCCAGTGCGGAATCGCCGTACCATGATCTCCGTCTGCCTCGTGGAGCGAACAGCCATGGTCCCCCCGGATGTCACCGACCCTGCCTCTATGTTGCTGGATGCCGACGCCACCACGCGGAACCACTTGCGTGGGCTTCGGGCAGGCACTGGCCGGGCGGCCGACCGCTCCGGGCGACTCGCGATGCAGGCGGCGATCGACTGGCTGGAGGGTCCCGCCCAGGCACAACGGTGCCTCCTGGAAGACCGGGTGCTGCCCGCGCTGGTGGAGGCCATGGCCGGATCGGACGCGGTGTGTCTGAGGGATCTGGCCGAGAGACTGGCAAACGAACGCAGTCAGCTGGACCGCTGCTGGCGCGCCAAGATGCGCCCGCAACTGGCGACGGGGGCATCCGGCGCCGCGGAGCTACAGGCATGGATCTCCGCGTTCGAGGGCCACCTGCGGCGCATCGACGATGAACTGCTCCCGATGATCCCCCGCTTGCTGGACGATGAAGCGCTGGACGCACTCGGCCGGGCTTGCAGAGTCTCGCTGTGCGAGGTCCATCCATCGGCCCCGACCGGGGCGGATACTTAAGACGTCCGGACGGGGGACTTGCCGGGTTGTGGACGCGCCCTGTGCTGCCGCACCGGCCGCAGCGGCCTGAGCGGACGCCGCAGATTGACGCGCAACTGGCGCTGGGCATCCCGGTTCTCTTGCAGCCGGTAGACATTTGCCTTGAATACGTCGCCACGGGTGAGGATGCCGAGAAGCTTGCGAGGCTGCGTACGGCTCATCACGAGCAATTGCCCGACACTTGAATTGACCATCAGGTCGCACGCTTCCCGCACCGAATAGTCCTCGGTCACCATGACCGGCGTCCGCTGCACCAATTCGCCGATGGGAGTCGTGGGGGCGAAGGCCGGATTGAACAGCTCACGCATGGTCACGACACCATTGACGGTACCGTCCGCTCCAACGACCGGATAGCCGTGGTGGTGGTCGCTGGATTCGCTCTGCAGCCAGTGTTGAACCCGCTCCAGCGTGTCCTCGGCTTTCAGCGTCACCGCATCGCGGGTGTACACCTGTCCGACCGCCACCCGTTGAAGGAAATCGGCCGAATATTCCAGCGGTACCCGGACCCCCCGGCGGACGATCTTCTCCGTCATGATGGTGTTGCGCATGATCAGGGCGGACACGACATAGGCGGCGGTACATCCGCCCAACAACGGCAACAGCACGGCTGCCTGGCGGGTCGTTTCGAAGGCGAACACGACCGCCGTCAAGAGGGCACGCGACGAACCGGCAAAGATCGCGGCCATCCCCACCAGGGCCGCGATGCGCGGATCGATTCCGAGCTGAGGCAGGATATGGTCCGCCCCCATGCCCAGCAGGGCGCCGAAGGAACCTCCGATGATGAACAGCGGCGCCAGCGTTCCTCCCGAGGTGCCGCTGCCCAGTGCGATCGACCAGGCCGCGAATTTCAGCACGCACATCACAATCAGCATCTTCACGCCGAAGCTGCCCGATATGATCGCGTCGATATTGTCGTACCCCACGCCCATCGTGCGAGGCTCGATCCAGCCGATGGCCCCGGCCACGAGGCCACCGAGGGCCGGCCACCATATCCAGTGGATCGGCAGCTTCGAGAAGGCGTCCTCGATGCCATACACCGCCTTCGTCACCAGCACGCTGAGCACCCCGACGATCGCTCCCAACAGGATGAAGCTGGCAAGGGCCGAACTCCCCGGTTCGAGCACCGCGGGCATGGAAAACACCGCGCCGGCGCCGTAGGTCGCGTAGCGCACCCCCGTCGCCGACACCGCGGCCAGCGCAACAGGGATCAGCGAGCGGGGACGCAACTCGAAGAGCAGCAATTCGACCGCCAGGGTCAGGGACGATACGGGAGCGCCGAAGACGGCCGCCATCCCGGCAGCGGCACCCGCCGCGAGCAGCGTCTTGCGTTCCGTGGCGGTGACCGACAGCAGTTGACCCAGGAGGGAACCCAGCGCACCACCGGTGGAAATGATCGGGCCCTCGGCACCGAACGGGCCGCCAGTGCCAATGGCAAACGCCGACGACACCGGCTTCAGCCAGGTGATCCGGGGCGGAATGTTGGCATCATTTTTGAGGATCTGTTCCATCGCTTCAGGGATGCCGTGCCCCTGGATGGCGCGCGAGCCCCAGCGCGCCATGGCACCCGCAATCAGGCCGCCGATCGCGGGCATCAGGATCACCCAGAGCCCCAGGTGGTGATCGGCGGGCGACAGGACGAACGAACCGGTATGTTTCACCGCGGTGACGTCGGATATCCGGCCGTAGAAAGTGATGTCGGTGATGATGTTGATCATGAACATCAGCAGCTGCGCGATCTCCGCCGCAACCACGCCCAGCAGGATGGACAGCAATCCGATCCAGACAGTCCGGTGGCTCATCAGGGTCGATTTGCGCTCGACGTGCGCTTCGTCCATCGTGGCGTCGAGCCCCGGGGCGATCGGAACCGCACCCGGGCTACCTGACGTGATGACCGATGCTGTCGGGTTTGCGGGGGTGCGTTTCGCCATTCCAAATTCCAGGTTCCCGACGGGGGCCAGATCCCGCCCGGGAAAAGAGTCGATAAGTGTTTTGTGCAACGGTGCGGGTCAAACCGCAGACAGATACTGGCGATGCCCGCATCCGGTATGGGCGGACATAGGCGGCGCTGCGCAGCCAAGCATTATAGTCCGCGTCGTGCGGCATTCCCACGCACCGCTGCACTGCGCCGCGTTAGAATGCTGGATTGTCTTCAAGATTAATGCGGATCACACCATGGAAGCCGAACGCCAGAACCACATCAGCGCCTGCATCGACGATTATCAGGAACGTCAGGCAGCGCTACGGAGGTATCTTTGACTACGATGCCAAGGCTGAACGCCTGCTCGTCGTCAATGCGGAACTCGAAAACCCCGATATCTGGAGCAACCCGCAACACGCCCAGGAACTGGGGCGCGAAAAGAAATCCCTGGAAACGGTCGTCCACACACTGAGCGAGCTGGAGCGCGGCCTGAACGACGCGCACGATCTCTATGAGCTGGCCAGCGAGGACGACGACGACGCCACGCTGGCCGCGATCGAAAAGGACTGTGCCGCGCTGGGTCAGCGTCTCGAAGCGCTGGAATTCCGGCGCATGTTCTCGAATCCGGCCGATCCGCTGAACTGTTTCGTGGACATCCAGGCGGGTGCCGGCGGCACGGAAGCCCAGGACTGGGCCTCGATGTTGTTGCGCCAATACCTGCACTACGGGGAACGCAAGGAATTCAAGACCGAGGTACTGGAAATCTCCGAAGGCGAAGTCGCCGGCATCAAATCCGCGACGATCAAATTCGAGGGCGAATATGCCTATGGCCTGCTGCGCACTGAAACCGGCGTGCACCGCCTGGTACGCAAGAGTCCCTTCGACTCCTCCAATGGCCGGCACACCTCGTTTGCCAGCGTATTTGTGTACCCGGAAATCGACGACTCCTTCGAAATCGAAATCAACCCGGCTGATTTGCGCATCGATACGTACCGCGCCAGCGGTGCCGGCGGCCAGCACATCAACAAGACCGATTCGGCCGTACGCATCACGCACATCCCGACCGGAATCGTGGTGCAGTGCCAGAACGACCGTTCGCAGCACCGCAACCGCGCGGAAGCCATGCAGATGCTGAAGTCGCGCCTGTATGAGCTCGAGATGCGCAAGCGCATGGCCGAACAACAGAAGCTCGAGGACACGAAGAGCGATGTGGGCTGGGGCCACCAGATCCGCTCCTACGTGCTGGACCAGAGCCGCATCAAGGACCTGCGCACCGGGGTGGAAATCTCGAACACGCAGAAGGTCCTCGATGGCGACCTGGACGCTTTCATCACCGCCAGCCTGAAGCAGACCGACTGATCCCAGGCCCCTATTCCCGAAGACATGACCGCTCAAAACGATTCACCAGCCCTGGACGAGAACCGTCTCATTGCCGAACGACGCAGCAAGCTCGACGCCCTGCGCGCGGCGGGCCCGGCCTACCCGAACGATTTCCGCCCCGACAGCCACGCCGCAGCCCTGCACAAGGACTGCGATGCGCTCGACGACGAGGCCTTGCAGGCGCTGAACCGCCACGCAAAAGTGGCCGGACGCATGATGCTCAAGCGCGTCATGGGCAAAGCCAGCTTTGCGACGCTGCAGGACACCAGCGGACGCTTGCAGCTTTACCTGGACCGGAGCGTTCTCGGGGACGAGGCCTATGCAGCGTTCAAATCCTGGGACATCGGCGACATCGTCGCTGCCGAAGGCGAGGTCTTCAAGACGCACAAGGGCGAACTCTCGCTGCGAGTGCGATCCTTGCGCCTGCTGGCGAAGTCATTGCGGCCGCTGCCGGACAAGTTCCACGGCATGGCCGACCAGGAACTCCGCTACCGCCGCCGCTATGTGGACCTCATCGTCACCGAGGAAAGCCGGCAGACGTTCCTGGCGCGGAGCCGCATCGTCTCGACCATCCGCCAGCTCATGTCGGACGCCGACTTCCTGGAGGTCGAGACGCCCATGCTGCATCCCATCCCGGGGGGCGCCTCGGCCAAGCCTTTCATCACCCACCACAACGCGCTCGACATGGAGATGTACCTGCGCATCGCACCGGAACTCTACCTGAAGCGGCTGGTCGTGGGCGGGTTCGAACGCGTCTTCGAGATCAACCGCAACTTCCGTAATGAAGGCGTGAGTCCGCGTCACAATCCCGAATTCACGATGATGGAGTTCTACGCCGCCTACACCGACTATCGATGGCTGATGGACTACACAGAGGCGCTGATTCGGAACACCGCCCTGAGCGTGTGCGGTACCACGAACCTGAGCTATCAGGGCAAGCCGCTGGAACTGGGCCGCGCCTTCGACCGGTTGACCATCACCCAGGCCATTCGCAAATATGCGCCGGCCTATGAAGACAGCCAACTGCGGGATGCCGACTACCTGCGGACGGAATTGCGCCGGCTGGGGGCCGAAATCGACGGTCCGGTGCTCGCCCACGCGGGCCTGGGTGCCCTGCAGCTTGCACTCTTCGAGGAGACGACCGAGACGCAGTTGTGGCACCCCACCTACATCATCGACTATCCGGTCGAGGTGTCGCCCCTGGCTCGAGCCTCGGATACCGAGGCGGGCATCACGGAGCGATTCGAGCTGTTCGCCTGCGGCCGTGAAATCGCCAACGGCTTTTCGGAGCTGAACGACCCCGAGGACCAGGCGGCGCGATTCCAGGCGCAGGTCGCGGCCAAGGACGCGGGCGACGAAGAAGCCATGTACTACGATGCCGACTATGTGCGCGCGCTGGAATACGGCATGCCGCCGACGGGCGGATGCGGGATCGGCATCGACCGGCTGGTCATGATGCTCACCGACAGTGCCAACATCCGCGACGTCATCCTCTTTCCGCACCTGCGGCGCGAAGACTGACGACACCGCCCGAAGGCCAGGGCCCGGGAATCGGTTCGATCCCCGGGCCCTTCTTTCACAACGGGAAGCTCAGACCGTAAACGAATCCCCGCAGCCGCAAGCCGCCTTTTCGTTCGGATTGTTGAAGCGGAATCCTTCGTTCAGGCCTTCGCGGGCGTAATCGAGCTCCGTCCCCTGGAGATATTGAAGGCTGTCCGGCCCGACATAGATGCGCGCGCCGAACTGCTCGAACACCTGGTCCTCGGCGGCTGGATCGTCCACGTATTCGAGCTGATAGGACAGGCCCGAGCACCCCGAGGGTTTTACCCCAAGGCGCAGCCCCAGGCCCTTGCCCCGTTTTTCCAGGTTTCGCTGAATGTGTTCAGCGGCTTGAGACGTCAATGTAATTCCCATGATGCAACTCGCTTGTGGGGGTTATTGAAGGTGTTTTTGCGTGTAGTCGGCGACCGCCGCCCGGATGGCGTCTTCGGCCAGCAGCGCGGAATGCATCTTCACGGGCGGCAGCTCCAGCGCATTCATGATGTCCTGGCTACGGATGTCCAACGCCTCGCCCAGGCTATGGCCTTGCAACCGCTCGGTCACCCAGGAACCGGCGGCAATGGCCGAACCGCCGCCAAACGCGCGAAAGCGAGCCTGCACGATGGTTTCGCCGTGCAGGAAAATCTGCAGCTTCAATACCTCGCCCAGCATCGGCGACCCGACCACTGCGGACCCTACCCGGGCATCCGCCGGGTCCAGCGATCCGACATTGCGCGGGTGCAGGTAGTGATCCAGAACCACGGGACCGTACGGCAGGCCGGCCATCAGCAAGTCTCCATCCAGGCCCCCAGCGTGCCCTGCTCGCGCATCTCCCAGAGAGGGGACAGCTCGCGCAAGCGCTGGATCTGAGCCCGCAACACGCGGAGCGCCAAATCCACATCGGCGGCAGAGGTATAGCGTCCAATCGTCATGCGCAGTGAACTGTGGGCCAGGAGATCGCTGCGTCCCAGCGCACGCAGCACATGGGATGGCTCCAGGCTTGCCGACGTACAGGCGGAGCCCGACGAAAGAGCCAGTTCCGGCACGGACATGAGCAGCGCCTCGCCCTCGACGTGCGCCACGCTGACGTTCAGGTTGTGAGCGACGCGCCGGTGGGGATCGCCATTGAGGAAAACGTCGGGCAGCTCTCGCAGACCCTCCCAGAGGCGGTCACGCAGCGCGCGAATGGCGGGGACTTCGGTCTCCATGAGCTCGCCAGCCAATGCGTACGAGGCGCCCATGCCCACAATCTGATGCGTCGGCAGAGTCCCGGAGCGCAGCCCCCGCTCGTGTCCGCCACCATGCATCTGCGCCTCGAGGCGGATGCGCGGCTTGCGCCGCACATACAGCGCGCCAATGCCTTTCGGGCCATAGGTCTTGTGCGCCGAGAGGGACATCAGGTCCACGTCCAGTGCGCGCACATCGACCGGAATCTTCCCGGTAGCCTGCGCGGCATCCGTGTGAAACAGGACGCCTTGCCGGTGACACACGGCGGCCAGGGCCGCGACATCCTGAATGACCCCGATCTCGTTATTCACGAGCATGATCGACGCCAGGATGGTATCGGGGCGCAATGCCGCCGCCAGCGCATCCGGCGCGACCAGTCCGCCGGCATCCACGTCCAGATAGGTGACTTCGAAGCCGCGCTGCTCCAGCGCATGGCAGGTATCCAGCACGGCTTTGTGCTCCGTGCGCGCCGTGACGATGTGGCGGCCGCGCCCGCCATGGAACTGCGCCACGCCCTTGATCGCCAGATTGTCGGATTCCGTGGCGCCCGAGGTCCAGACGATCTCGCGCGGATCGGCATGAATGAGACCCGCCACCTGCGTTCGGGCCTGCTCCACGGCCTCGCTGGCATCCCACCCCCAAGCGTGGCTGGTGGAGGCCGCGTTGCCGAACCGCTGGCCAAGCCACGGCAGCATCGCCTGCACCACCCGCTCGTCCACCGGCGTGGTGGCGGAATAATCGAGATAGACGGATGGGCGCAGCGACATTCAGACTCCTTGGGCCGGACAATCAGGCCGAAACGGTCTCCGCTAGAGGCTCAGCCTGGCGCGCGGGCGCCTTGCCGCCTGCGGAATTCAGACCCGTCCGCAACTGACCCGATTCCTGCCATTCGCGCAGACGCTGCTGATCCACCAGATCCTGCAGCGACACCGAATCGAGATACTCTACCATCTTTCGGCTCAGCGTCGCCCAGAGGTCATGCGTCATGCACTTTCCGGAACGGCCGTTGCGGCCGATGTTGCAGTTTTCCTTGCCGCCGCAGCTCGTTGCATCCAGCGGCTCGTCCACCGCAAATATGATGCTGGCCACGGAAATATTGCGCGCATGACGCGCCAGTGTGTAACCCCCGCCGGGCCCCCGGACGCTATCGACCAGCTCATGGCGGCGCAGCTTGCCAAAAAGCTGTTCGAGATAGGACAGCGAGATGTTCTGCCGTTCGCTGATCGCGGCCAGCGTGACCGGTCCGCTATGCGCCCGCAAAGCCAGATCGATCATCGCAGTCACTGCAAAACGTCCCTTGGTCGTCAAACGCATGATAGGCCTCACTATTCGATGCTAGTCATTGAGCAGGTCGGATACCCGACTAATTGAGTCAAGTATATCAACGTACCCGAACGAATGACCGATGTTCCCAGCTCGGGCAACGGGGAAACTTGACGAAGGTCAAGCCGGCGGGGATTCCGGCGTTGAAGCCAATGAAAAGGCGCCGAGAAGGCGCCAGTACGGGACCACCGCAGGAGGCCCGTGTCAGGCAGCCTGATACTGCAGGGCGCGCTTGCGCACCAGTTCGAGGACGCCCTGGCAGGAGTCCTCGATGTAGTCCAGGACTTTTGCGAAGCCCTCGGGGCCGCCATAGTAAGGATCCGGCACCGTGGCTTCCTCGAATTCGTTGGAGAAGCGCATGAGCAGCATCAGCTTGTGCTGGTAGATCTTCGGGCACTGCTGTTGCAAGGCCGACAGGTTTTCCCAGTCCATGGCCAGGATCAGATCCGCATCCCGGAAATCGTCCGCGCCGATCTGGCGGGCCACATGGCCGGACAGGTCGTAACCGCGCTTGCGCGCAGCAGCCTGCGCCCGCGCGTCGGGCGCTTCGCCCACATGGAAGTGATGGGTAGCCACGGAATCGACGCAGACTACGTCGGTGAGGCTGGCCTCGTCAACCAGATGCTGAAACACGCCCTGAGCGGTGGGAGACCGGCAGATGTTGCCCGTACAGACGAAAAGTACCTTATGCATGATAGGTGAAAGTGTGCGGGAAAACCCCGAAATTGGCAAGCATTTTCAGCGGGAAATCGGAAAAAACGGCCCCCTGTCAAAAGTTTGCCGCCCATAGTGCCCTGTCCTTCAGCGCGTGCAGCGCGTCCCGTGCCGCGGCGGCCTGTTCGAACTCCAGATTGCGCGCGTGTTCGTTCATTTTCTGCTCCAGGCGGCGGATTTCGCGGGCCAGCGCTTTTTCGTCCCGCAGAGCGGCCGTGTCGAAAGCCGGTTCCTCGGAGGGCGCGGGGGCCGGAGCCATCCCCACCCCGTCGATCAGGTCGCGAACGGCCTTGCTGACGCCGCGGGCGGTAATCCCGTTGGCCTCATTGAATGCCTGCTGCTTCTCCCGCCGTCGCTGCGTCTCGTCCATGGCGCGCCGCATGGAGTCGGTCACCCGATCCGCATACAGGATTGCCCGGCCATGCAAATTGCGCGCCGCCCGCCCGATGGTCTGGATCAGGCTGCGTTCGGACCGCAGGAAGCCCTCCTTGTCGGCGTCCAGGATCGCAACCAGCGAGACCTCGGGGATGTCCAGTCCCTCGCGCAGGAGGTTGATCCCCACCAGCACGTCGAAAGCGCCCAGCCGCAGGTCGCGGATGATCTCAACGCGCTCGACGGTATCGATGTCCGAATGCAGGTAGCGCACCTTCAGGCCACTTTCCTGCAGATATTCGGTGAGGTCTTCCGCCATGCGCTTGGTGAGCGTCGTCACCAGCACCCGCTCATGGCGCGCGATGCACTTCTTGGCCTCGCCCAGCAGGTCGTCCACCTGCGTGGTGGCCGGCCTGACGTCGACTTCGGGGTCCACCAGCCCCGTCGGGCGGACCACCTGTTCCACCACCTGATCGGCATGCTCGGTTTCATAGGCCGCCGGCGTGGCGGACACGAACACACACTGCGGCATGCGAGCTTCGAACTCCTCGAGCCGCAACGGCCGGTTGTCCAGCGCCGAGGGCAGCCGAAATCCGAACTGCACCAGCGTTTCCTTGCGCGACCGGTCGCCGCGGTACATGCCGCCCAGCTGGCCGACGGTGACGTGGCTTTCGTCGATGAACATCAGAGAGCGCGCCGGCAGATAGTCAATGAGCGTGGGAGGCGGCTCACCGGGCGCCGCGCCGGACAAGTGCCGCGAGTAATTCTCGATCCCCTTGCAGAAGCCCAGTTCCTGGAGCATCTCCAGATCGAATCGGGTGCGCTGTTCCAGCCGCTGCGCCTCGACCAGCTTGCCGGCGGCGGTCAGTTCCTCCAGTCGATCGCGCAGTTCTTCCTTGATGGTCCCGATGGCCCTGAGGACCGTCTCGCGCGGCGTCACATAATGGGAGCTTGGGAACACAGTGAACCGCACCAGATTCTGCACGAGCTTCCCCGTCAAAGGATCAAACAGGTCCAGGGACTCGATCTCGTCGTCGAACAGCGTGATACGCAACGCATACTCGGCATGCTCGGCCGGGAATACGTCGATGATCTCGCCGCGGGCGCGAAACGTCCCCCGCGCAAAGTCCATGTCGTTGCGCTCGTACTGCATGGAGACGAGACGGGCCAGGATTTCCTGGCGCGCCATCCGATCGCCGTTGCGCAGGGTGAGCACCATCGCGTGATAGTCGCCAGGGTTGCCGATACCGTAAATGCAGGACACCGTCCCCACGATGACGGTGTCCTGGCGCTCGAGCAGGCTCTTGGTGGCCGAAAGCCGCATCTGCTCGATATGCTCGTTGATGGACGAATCCTTTTCGATGAACAGGTCGCGCGACGGCACGTAGGCCTCGGGCTGGTAGTAATCGTAGTACGAGA
>DATNAI010000320.1:0-16340 GCA_035572875.1 Castellaniella sp.
CGTGGCGACCTGTGCGCGCTGGGTGTCCAGGGTCTGGCGCTGAATGGCGGACTGGCGGACCAGCTCGGCATAGCGCGCCAGGTCCCGGCGCGCATTGTCCAGTTGTGCCTGATCGCGCGCCTGCTGGGCACGGGCCTGGGCGAGCTGGGCTTTCTGGACGCGGTCGTCGAGCTGCGCCAGGAGCTGGCCTTGGTGGACCATGCCGCCCTCGTGGAAGCCCACCGATTCGAGCTGGCCATCGATACGGGAGCGCACGGTCACCGTGGACCAGGCCTGCACCGCGCCGATCCCGAGGACGCGAGCCGGGACATTCCGTGCAACCACCTGGGCGGTATGGACCAGCACGGCATCCGCCGCGGGCGCCGCCGATGGAGCGGAAGACGCCGCGGAACGGCTCAGCCACCAGAGCGCGCCACACAGCAGTAGAAACAACGGCAGCGCAAACAGCAGGAAGGAACGGCGCACGGAAGACATCGGCGAGGGCTCTCTCAGATCGACAGTCACCACGAACAAATCCGCGAGGCCCCGACCAGGCCTGCGCGGAAGAGACTGATGCGCAACGCAGCGCGAAGTCCTGAGCGAGTATACGAGCAACCATCGGCCAATGTAGTCCCCGTGAAAAATTTTTATGAACGCCCATGAAAAAACCCCGGAGCATGAAGCTCCGGGGTTTCATCGATACCAATAGCCGTGCAACAGGACCGGCTGTCGGCCCGCGCAAGGCTCAGGCCATCAGCTGGCCGAGCGACGCGCGCGCGACGAGGCCTTGGTGGCCTTGCTCGCGTCGGCAGCAGCCTTCAGGGTGGCGTTGGTCGCGGCGGCAAAGTTCGATTCCGCGGCGTTGGCGGCCTGACGGGCGGCCTTGGCGGCAGACTCATACGCATTGGTGGCCGTGGCCAGCGAGGACTTCAGCAGCGCGACCGCGCCTTCGGAACCCGTCGGCGCATTGCGGGCGAATTGCTCGACCGCGTCGGCGACTTGCTGCTGGCTATGAGACAGTTGCGATTCGGTCAGCTTGTTCAGGTCGCCCTGAATGCCGGCGACGATCTCGCAGAAGTCCTTGCCATACGAGACAGCGGACTCGGGACGCACCAGCGATGAGGTGAACGCCAGAAGTTCCTGTGCGTCCTTCAGTTCGACGGCTTCCTGCGACTTTTGTGCCACGTCTTCCAGCGCAGCCCGGGTGGCCTTCAGGTTCAGATCCACCAGCCTTTCAAAGCCGTCGAAGAACGTGCCTTGCACGGCCAGCAGGTTGTCGATGATGGCCTTTTGACCGGCCAGCAGGTTTTGGGGGGTGGCGCTCATGATGACTCCTTGTCGATGAATAGAAGGTTTCCTCTGAGGCACAATGCCCGGCACCTTCTCGATCGCAGCGAATTGCTGCAACGCACAATTGAAATTCTACCCGATTGCACAGAGGTGTCAAGCATTTTTGTTGCAACGCAACAAATCAATGCCTGGGCTCATATCCGAGCGCCTCGGAGATGCTGGCCGCCGTCGACAGGAGCAATGGAATCCATTCATCGCGCATGCGCTCGGCCGGTGCCGAGAGCGACAGCCCGGCCAGCAGGGCCCCGGTGTCGTCATAGACCCCCGCAGCAATGCAGCGCACTCCGAGCTCGAGTTCCTCGTTGTCGCGCGAATAGCCGTGGCGCCGCACCAGCGCTAGCTCGCGCTCCAGCGGATCGACCTGGGTGATGCTGTTGCGGGTGGTTCCCGCCAGACCGGTGCGCATCGCATAGCTGCGGATGCTGCGGGCGTCCCAGGTAGCCAGGAACAGCTTCCCTGTGGACGTGAGGTGAAGCGGGGCACGGCCGCCAATGGCGCGCACCACCTGCATGCCGGAACGCTCGCTCCAGGCGCGCTCGATATAGACGATCTCGTCGCCTTGCGCGAGGGAAAGATTCACCGTCTGGCCCGTCTTCTGGTGCAATTCACGCATGGGCCCCACGGATGCGGTGCGCACGTCCAGCCGCCCCTTCACCAGCGAGCCCAGTTCCAGGAGCCGCATGCCCAGCCGATACAGGCCGCTGTCCACACGCTCCACATACCGGCCAACAGACAGGTCCGCCAGGATGCGGTGCGTTGTCGAAGCATGAAGCCCGGTAGCCGCCGACAGGTCCTTCAGCGTGACGGGGTCCCGCTGCCCGGCCAGCACATCCAGAATCCGCATCGCCCGGTCCAGCACCTGGATCGTCACCGCGGCAGAGTCATGGTGGGGCGACACGACGCCCGGGACGTGGGGAAGAGAAGCGGATGCGGAAGAAGTCGGAAGGTGGGCCATGAGAGGATTATGTTGCATTGCCACAATTCCATACTATGGAATTCTGGCGCGCATGGCAAGCACTTTTCAGGCCGGCGGATTGAGTCGTCCCCCCACCCGGAGAACTTCGGCCCGCAGCCATTCCAGTGCCTCAGCCGCCGCATCCGGGGCGCCTTTCACGCCCAGCTCGATGTGAGGATGGCCGCCCGCCTCGCCCACGCTGGGCAGGCTGAAGATGTGGATGCCGGACCAGCGCTGCTCGAGATGCTCCAGCGCGGGCGTGATGCGCGATTCGGGCAGGCCGAACACCAGGAAGGAGTGCTCCACCCATGCCTCGTGATGATGCCATTGCGGATAACGCGTATCCAACGTCCAGGCCATCATTTCGTGCGCCATGACCGGGAATCCGGGCATGAAGCTGTGATTGCGGATGAAGAACCCCGGAATGCGGTTGTAGGCGTTGGGAATGATCTCGGCGCCCCGGGGAAACATCCCCATCTGCAGCCGCTGGCGGTTTTCGGGCGTGGTCATGTCGGCGCTGCCCTGCCCTTTGGCCGCCATTTCGGCACAGCGTTCACCGATGAGGCGCTCGGCTTCAGGATGCAGCACCAGCGGCACACCCAGCGCGCGGGCGGCCGCCTGGCGGGTACGGTCGTCCGGCGTCGCGCCGATGCCGCCACAGCAGAACACGATGTCGGTCGTGGCGAAACTGCGGATAAGGCAGGCCACGATATCGTCCTCATCATCCGAGATGAACTCCGCGCCCCGCAGCTTCAGCCCGCGAGCCTGCAGAAGCTCGATCAATTTGGAAAAGTGCTTGTCCTGACGGCGCCCCGAGAGAATCTCGTCGCCAATGGCAATCAGGCGAACATGCGGCACCGGGGCATTCCGGGTATCGACGGTCATGAAGACCACTCCAGTGAAAGGCGGTCCTGCGTGTGCGCAGGGGAACGAAGTTACATCCTACATCGAACCCGCCCCCGGACGCACAGCGGCCGCGTCGCGCCGTGATCATGGCTGGGGCCGGCGGAGGGCGCCCGATCAGGTTTCGATCACGGTTTCCGCCCGCAAGCGGCGCAGCGAGTCCAGGCAGAAATGCGCATAGACCAGCGCCGAATAGACCGGCATGAACAGCCAGAACAATGGAATCAGATTCAGGACCGCCAAGCCGCCCGCCAGCAGCCAAAGCTGGCGGCTATACCGACGCCAGAGCAGACGGCGCTCGGCCGGGCTGGCATGTTCGACCATGGCGTCGACCCGCAACATGCGGTTCAAGGCAAAGGCCCACCAGAAAATCGGCAGCACGAGAGCGAACGGCGGCACCAGCCAAAGCGGCATGGTAAGGAGCCATCCCAGGCAGAACAGCACGCCCACCCAGATCGCATTCCAGGTCCCCAGCGCCGTGGCGTGCACCCCGAGGCGCGACAGCCCCCGATAATCGCGAGCCTCCAGGTGATGCAGGACAATCGGCATGACGAAAATCGCAGCAATCACCAGACCGAGAATGCCGGCCATAGGCAGCAGCAGCGCGGCCGACAGCAGCGGAATGAGCCAGAGCTTCAATGAAAACAGGCCCAGGGCCACCAGCCAGCCATCGACTGCGTTGAACGCCGTCCAGGAAGAGGCTTCCTGATCCATCCAGCCCGTCAGGGGCGTCCAGAACACCCACAACAGGACGACTGCCCCCAGTAACGCGATGATGAAGGGCAGAAACAGCGCAGCGATCATGCGCGGGTGGAACTGGCTGGCGACGGCACGGCGAAAGGCCTGGCCAACCAGGGCGAGGCCATTCGGGGCTCTGGATTCGCGCAGCACGAGATCTTGGTGGCTCATTGGGCACTCCGGGCAAACATTTACAATGTTACGGAATTCATTCGAGTGTTGTCTGCATGAAATTGTTCAATCCCGCAACCGACCCGGATGCCCTGCGCGCGCGGCTGGCCGCCGACTCGGGGAATCGCGTCGCCTGCTACTGCGCCGCCTGGTGCCGAACCTGCGATGCCTACCGGCCCGCCTTCGAGACGCTGGCCGACCAGCTTCCGCAATGGACGTTCATCTGGGTGGACGTCGAAGACAGCCCCGAATGGCTGGGCGACGAAGACGTGGAAAACTTCCCGACCATCCTCATCCAGGACCGCGAGGGCACCCGTTTCTGGGGAACGCAACTCCCCCGCGTGGAACAGCTGCGAAGACTCATCGAACAAGCGCCGCAGCTGCCCGTCCTGGAGAACGGCCCGGGAAATCTCGACGAGCTGGGGGCCTAGTGTCCCGTTCGGTTGACTAGCGTACGGCCAGCCCGCCGCAAGGCTATTTCTTGCCGCCCAGCAGCACACCCACCGTGCGGCGGCCCGGAGTCACCGCAAGCTGGCGATCTTCGACGGACGCGGGATGGCTGGCCGGCGAAGGCACATAAGGCCTGGAGAAGAAGTCGTCAACGGGCGCCTCGGCCGGACGCCATCCCCCGCCGTGGCTGCGCCGCGCGGGCACCGGACTGCGCCGGGGCGCGCGGGGCAGATCCAGTTCGCCGCGCGGAATCTGGATCTTGATGAGCTTCTCGATTCCCTGCAGATAGCGCTCTTCTTCAGCGGTATACAGCGCGATGGCTTCGCCCTGAGCACCCGCGCGCCCCGTGCGGCCGATGCGGTGCACATAGTCCTCGGCGTTGTGCGGCAGATCGTAGTTGATGACGCAGGGAATGCCGGCCACGTCCAGGCCCCGCGCGGCCACGTCGGTGGCCACCAGGACCTCGAGGGTGCCGGCCTTGAAGGCATCCAGCGCCTTCATGCGCTCGATCTGGGACTTGTTGCCGTGAATGGATTCGGCACGCACGCCGTCCTGCTCGAGCTGGCGGGCCAGCCGGCTGCAGCCGATCTTGGTGTTGGAAAAAACGATGACCTGGGTCAACTGGCGGGATTTCACCAGATGCACCACCGCGCGCCGCTTGGCCTCGCCTTCGAGCTGATAGGCAATCTGGCTGACCGTGTCGGCGGTGGCGTTGGGCGGGGCGACCTCGATTTCCACGGGAGAACGCAGGAAACTGCGACCAAGCTTGCGGATTTCCGGACTGAACGTGGCGGAAAACAGCAGGCCCTGATGCCCGGCGGGCAACAAACGCAGAATGCGGTCCAGGTCCGGCAGAAACCCCATGTCGAGCATGCGGTCGGCCTCGTCAAGCACCAGGATGCCCACCTGGCCCAGGTTCACGTTGCGCTGCTCGACGTGGTCCAGCAGCCGCCCCGGCGTGGCGATCAGGATCTCGCAGCCCTCGCGCAGGGCATCCCGTTGCGGGCGGATGTCCACGCCGCCGAAGACCACCGTCGTGCGCAGCGGCACATGGCGGCTGTACTGCTCGACGTTGGCATGGATCTGGTCAGCGAGCTCGCGCGTGGGCGTCAGGATCAGCGACCGCACCGGGTGGCGCGCCGGGGATGCGCTGGCATTGGCGAACGGCATCAGCCGATGCAGGATGGGCAGCGCGAACGCGGCGGTTTTGCCGGTCCCCGTTTGCGCGGCACCCATGACATCGCGCCCCGACATGACCACCGGGATGGCGCGGGCCTGGATGGGCGTGGCCGACGTGTAGCCGGCGTCGGCCACGGCCTGCATGATACCGGCGTGCAGGCCGAATTGTGCGAACGCCACGGCGGGTTCGGAAGAATCGTGGGAAGTGGAATCGGTCATTCGAATCAAAAGGTGCGCAGCCGCAAAAAGCGGCGCTGCGCGTTCGTTAGCCGCTCATTTTACAGTGCATCGCGACAGGCCGGGCAATTGCTACAATGACGCCATTCCCTCCTAGGAGACGACCATGTCGATGGCTGATCGCGATGGCTTCATCTGGTATGACGGCAAGTTCGTGCCCTGGCGCGACGCGACCACACACGTCCTGACCCACTCGCTGCACTACGGACTGGCCGTTTTCGAGGGCGTACGCGCCTACAAGACCGATCACGGCACGGCGATCTTTCGTCTCGAAGACCACACGCGGCGCCTGTTCAATTCGGCGCACATCTACCAGATGAAGATCCCCTACTCGCACGAGGCCATCTCCGACGCCCAGATCGAGGTCGTGCGCCGCAACGAGCTGGAATCCTGCTACATCCGGCCGCTGGTATTCTACGGCTCCGAAAAAATGGGCGTTTCCCCCAAGGGCGCTTCCGTCCACGTGGCCATCGCGGCCTGGCCCTGGGGCGCCTATTTGGGCGAGGAAGCCCTGAAGCAGGGCATCCGGGTCAAGATCTCCTCCTTCGCCCGCCAGCATGTGAACGTGACCATGCCGCGCGCCAAGGTCGCCAGCACTTACGCGAACTCCATCCTCGCCAACGCGGAAGCGCTGGACGGAGGCTATGACGAGGCCATTCTGCTGGACACCGAAGGCTTCGTGGCCGAAGGCTCGGGCGAGAACATTTTCATGGTGCGCGATGGCGTGCTTTATGAACCCGATATCGCCTGCGCCCTGACGGGAATCACACGTGCGTCGATCCACCAACTGGCTGACGACATGGGCCTGAAGGTGGTGTCGCGCCGGCTCACGCGCGATGATCTGTACATCGCGGACGAAGCGTTCTTCACCGGGACGGCGGCCGAAGTCACGCCCATCCGCGAAATCGACGGCCGCCAGATCGGCGCCGGCGAACGCGGCCCCATCACGGGCCAGCTTCAGAAAGCCTTCTTCGATGCAGTGTCCGGCAAGACCCCCAAGTACCACAACTGGCTCTTCAAAGTCTGACCGCTTTCGGCGGGCCGCCGGCTCGCCACCTCTTTTTTCAGGAATTTCCCATGAGCAGCGCTCCCGAATCCGCCAAGCAACAGGACATCGTCTACGTCGGCGCCGAAGATCTGCCGGTCTACTGCCCGGGCCCCAACGCGCCGCTCTGGAGCATGCACCCGCGCGTCTACATCGAAGTCGTGAAAAACCGGGTCGCGCGCTGCCAATACTGCGGGGCGCAATACGCCCTGCGCGAGGGCGAGAAGGTCCACGGACACCACTGAGCCCGGCATGTTTGCCACTCCGGAGGAAGCCGAATCGGCATTCTATGAAGCCATGCGCCAGGGTGATGTGGCGCTCATGATGCGCGTCTGGGGAGACGACGAAGACGTCGCTTGCGTGCATCCGGGCGGCCTGCGCACGCTGGGCCCGCGCGCCGTCCAGGAAGCCTGGGAACACATCTTCGCCAATGGCCCGGTTGCGGCTTTCCCGGCCCAGGTCCATGCCGTCGCGGGGGTGATGAACGCCGTGCATATCCTGATCGAACAGATCGCCGTCGACACACCACAGGGCAAGGACACGCTGAACTTCTTCACCACAAACGTCTACCAGAAGGGGCCGGACGGCTGGCGCCTGATCGTCCACCACGCCTCGCCCGCGCCGCGCGAAGCGGCGTTGCTGGACGCGCCCAGCACATCACGCATGATTCACTGAAGGGCGGGGAGTCCACCCCGGAGCATCACTGATCGTCCGACTTGGTCTTGTACGGGGCCAGCAGCGCCCGCTGCGTCTTCAGCCGCTCCCTCACCTGGCGGATCTCGGCATCCAGTTTCGATTGCGCGTAGAAATCACGCGAGAGCCTGCGGGCCTGCTCCAGGTGCTCCACGGCTGTGGGCAGCGCACCGGTCTGCTCGAAATACGAGGCCATGGCCTCGTGCGCCTCGACGGTGTGACCCTGGCGATCCAGCCCATCAGCCAGGGCCTTCTGGAATGTGGGAACGTCCGGCCATTGTTGAATCCGGGCCCGCAGGAAGGCGATGGCCTCCGTATCCTTCCCGGCGGCTTGCAGCGTGCGGGCCCGCTCGTTGGCTACCCCCTGGCTGTCCGGCCAGCGCTTCCACGCGGCCGCGCTGGCATCCGCCGCAGCCGCCGGGTCGTGGGCGGCCGCAAGCTGGATCGCCAGCATGGCGAGCTGGGGTGAATCCTGCAGCGCCTGCGCCTGAGCGACGTAGGATCGCGCCCCTGCAATATTCCCCGATTGCTGATCGAGCAGGGCCAGCCCATACAGGGCAGCGGCCTTGCGCATACCCTGCTGCGTACCCGCCTCGCTGCGAAACGACTGCTGAAGGGTGCGCCGGCCGTCGCTGCCACGCGCCTGTATCAATGCCAGCCGGGTTCGCACGAACCAGAATTCGGGGTCGGGCGTGGCCTGCACCGGCGGCAATTCCGAAAGACGATTCTCGATATCGGATAACCGCTGGATCGACAACGGGTGCGTGGAAGCATAGCCGCCGCCGCTGCCTTCGTTCAGGCTGGCGGCATTCATCAGCCGGCGGAACATGTTCAGCATGCCGCGCGGATCGAACCCGGCGGCCCGCATCATCTGGAAGCCAGCCCGGTCAGCTTCCTGCTCGGCGCTTCGCGAAAAACCCAGTTGCCGGTCGATGGTCGCCGCTTGGCCGAAGGCAGCCACGCCCATCGCGAGATCCCCCTGGCCCGCCAGGGCCGCCAGCAACGCGCCGACCAGGGTGGCCACCATCATCCCCGTGCCCTGGGATTGCTGAGCGATGCCGCGGGCGATGTGCCGCTGCATGACGTGGCCGATTTCATGCGCCAGCACACCCGCCAATTCCGACTCGCTGCGCGCGGCCACGACCAGGCCGCTATTGACGCCGATGTAGCCGCCCGGCAACGCAAACGCATTGACGGCGGGATCGCGCACGGCAAAGACCGTGATCGGCTGGCTCAGCGCCTGCGGCGCATGGGAGGCCAGGCGGCGCCCGAGCCCGCTCAGATACTGGTTGATGTCCAGGGCCGAGACATAGGTCGGATCATGGCGGCCCTGCTCCATGATGGCCTCCCCCAGCATGCGCTCCACAGCGGGCGACAGCTCCGCCGCCGAGGTGGCGCCCATCGAAGGCAAGCCGACCGGCTGCGCCCAGACCGGCAAGGACACCGCCACCGCGGCCGTCAGGCACAGGCCGCATCCGGTGAATCGGATCCAGTGCTTCAAGGCTGCTCCTCAGGCCTCGCCCACGACGCGACGCGCCGCCCGCTTGGGCGGCGGCAAGCGATTTCGATCGGAGAGCCGCATGAGCGTACCCAAGGCATAGAGCAGCCCGAAGGCCTCGATCAGCCCGGCGGGCACCCACATGATCAGCCCGCCCAGAACCTGGTCGTCCATCGCCGTGATACCCGGCAACGCGCGGCCGCACAGGTCGAAGACGGGGTACAGATCGTGCCCCGAGAGCGCGATCACGGCCCCCACGATCATCTGGGGAACCATGGTGAAGACGGGTGAGAATACCCGCCATCCGGCCGCCATGGCCGCCGGGGGATGCGGCCGGCGGTCCATGATCAGGTTCCAGTACAGGATGCCGCTGACGACTACGCCCCAATTCATGAAGCGATAAAGGCGCCAGTCCAACATGGAGTAGAACTGGACGGTGGGTTCGACCCAGACCAGGACATACAGCAGGAACAACAGAGGAATCAGGATGGGATGGGTGGCCAACGATTCCAGCACACGCACGGGCCCGCGCCGCCGGCGCGCCCGTGCCAGCCAAGTGCGCCACGATTGCGGCAAGCCCGCGCGCAACACCTGCCCCGGGTAGCTGCCCATGATGATGAGCGGCCCCAGGTGATGCAGCACCAGATGCTGCGACCGGTGGATGAAGAACATGCGCTCGGCAAAATAATCCAGGCGCGTATGCAGCGACAGATACAGGATGACCCAGCCCAGCCAAAACAGCGTTTGGCGCACCTTGCCCACATGGTGCGTCCCGCAGCCACGGGCGTACAGCCAACCGGACACCAGAAACGCCAGCACCAGGGTGGGCGAAAACTCCCAAGGTTGCAGCCAGGCAAGCAAATCCATGATGATGGCAATGTCCTATCGAGCCCGAACACGCGTGGTCCGGCCAAGGTCCATTTCAGAGGACCCTTAGTTTAAAGCATTCTAAAATGGCTGCTTTTCGCCATTGCCACTCCATGCCACGCACCACCTTTGACATCGTGATCCTGGGCAGCGGCCCGGTGGGGTGCGCACTGGCACTCGGCCTCGCCCGCCACGCGCCCGACCCGGCGCGCATCGCGCTCATGGGTCCGGAGCCCCGGCTACGCCCTTCCGGCGGATCCGTGGACCCGCGCGCCCTGGCGCTGAACCACGGCAGCCGGCAGTGGCTGGAGCCGCTTGGCGCCTGGCCCGCCCGTTCGGCAGACATCCTGACGGTGCATGTATCGCAGGCTGGCCATCTGGGCCGGACGTTGATCGACCACGCCGAACTGGGTGCGCCGCGCCTGGGCAGCGTGGTGGCCTACGACGATCTGCTCGACGCCCTGCACGGGGCCGTGGCGCGCAGCGGGGCCACGCGCCTCTTGCAGCGTCCTTCCCGGCCCCGGCCCGGCCAGCCTGTCCGGTTGCAGGGCGCCGACGGCGAGATCACCGCTTCGCTGGTACTGCTCTCGGATGGCGGACAACCGCAGGGGCTCGTCCGCGGATATGGCCAACGCGCCGTGCTGGCGACCGTCAGTGTGCAGGCTCCGATCGCTGGACGCGCTTTCGAACGCTTTACCCGCACAGGGCCGCTGGCGCTGCTGCCGCATCCCACCGGCGGGGACCTCTACAACGTGGTGTGGTGCGTACCGCCCTCCCGCGCCGAAGCGCTGACGGCGTTGCCCGCAGCCGCATTCGACGCCGAACTGCAGGCCGCTTTCGGCCAGCGGCTGGGGCGCCTGCAGCGGGTCAGCGACACCCACGCCTTTCCGCTGTCCCTGCACGCCGGACCCAGCCTGCAGGGAGCCGGGATCGTGGCGGTGGGCAACGCCGCGCAGACGCTCCATCCCGTCGCCGGACAGGGCCTGAACCTGGGGTTGCGTGACGTGGCGCAGTTGTCGTTCGTCCTGAGCCCATGGCTCGCGGCGACGGAGACGCCCGTCGGACATCTGCTCGAGCGCTACGCTCACCAGCGGCGGCTGGATCGCGGCCTGACGGTGGCCATCACCGACAGCCTCCCCCGGCTTTTCGCCACCGGCAATCCTCTGCGGCGCCACGCCTGCGGGCTGGCGCTGTTCGCGCTGGATGTCCTTCCGGTGCTGCGCAAGCCGCTTGCGGGCCACCTGATGCAGGGCCAACGACTCTAGGGTCCCACGCTCTACAATCCCGCCATGCGCATCGGAACCTGGACCCTCCCGCACCCCGTCTGCGTCGCCCCCATGGCGGGGGTGACCGACCGCCCCTATCGCCGTCTGTGCAAGGCGCTGGGCGCGGCGTACGCGGTTTCCGAGATGGCGGCCAGCAACCCCGCGCTATGGGACAGTGTGAAGACGTCCCGCCGCCTCGACCACGAGGGCGAACCGGATCCGGTCGCCGTCCAGATCGCCGGCGCAGACCCCGACATGCTGGCGGAAGCGGCGCTGCACAACATCCGCAAGGGCGCCCGCATCATCGACATCAACATGGGCTGCCCGGTCAAGAAAGTGTGCCAGGTGGCCTCCGGTTCGGCGCTGCTGCGCGATGAGCCGCTGGTGGCGCGCATCCTGGGCCGGGTGGTGGAGGTCTGCCGACCGCTGGGCATCCCGGTCACCTTGAAGACGCGCACCGGCTGGGACCGGGACAGCCGCAATGCCGTGCGCATAGCCCGGCTGGCCGAAGAATGCGGCATTGCCGCACTCACCCTGCACGGCCGCACGCGCTGCGACCTGTATACTGGCGAGGCCGAATACGAGACCTTGCGCGAGGTCCGTGCGGCCATCCACATCCCCCTGATTGCCAACGGCGACATCACGACTCCCGAGAAGGCGCGCCAAGTGCTGGACTACACCGGGGCCGACGCCATCATGGTGGGGCGCGCGGCCCAGGGGCGACCCTGGATTTTTCGCGAGATCGCGCATTACCTGGAGCACGGAACCTACCTGCCGCCGCCCACTTACGGAGAACTGCGCGAACACCTCCTCAGCCATCTTGAAGATCATTACACGTTCTACGGTGAGCGCACCGGCGTCCGCAGCGCACGCAAGCACATCGGCTGGTACCTGGGCGACCTGCCGGACTCGGGACCATTGCTGACGGATATCATGGCGGTGGACAGCACCACCCTGCAGACATCGATGCTGCGCCACTGGCTCGACGAGCATGCCTGGGATGCGCCCGTAGTGCCCCGAACGACCGAACTCCACTGAACCTTCAAACCTTCGACATGAGAACCACCCCCCTGGAACAAGCTGTCCGCGACCAACTGGAACGCTACTTTGCCGATCTCGGCGATTCGACTCCGCACGATCTGCTGTCCATGGTCAATCTGTGCGTCGAGCGAACCGTCCTGCAGGTCGCACTGGAGCGCAGCGACGGCAACCAGACGCGCGCCGCCGACATGCTGGGCATCACCCGGGGCACCTTGCGCAAGAAGCTTCAGATACACCAGTTCTCAGCCTGAAGAGTTACGCAAGCCATTCCATTCCTTCCTATCGCCTCATCGACATGACAATCCAGACCGCCTTGATCTCCGTGTCCGACAAATCGGGTATCGTCGAATTCGCCCACGCACTCGCCCAGCGCGGCGTATCGCTGCTATCCACGGGCGGTACCGCCCGCCTGCTGCACGAAGCGGGGCTGACGGTGACTGAGGTGGCCAACCACACCGGTTCGCCGGAAATCCTGGATGGCCGCGTGAAGACACTGCACCCGCGCATCCATGGCGGCTTGCTCGCCCGCCGCGACGATCCCGCGCACCTCCAGACGCTGAAAGAACAGGACATCGTTCCCATCGACCTGCTGGTCGTGAACCTGTATCCGTTCCGGCAGACCATCGAGCGCCCCGACTGCCCGCTGGCGGACGCCATCGAAAATATCGATATAGGCGGCCCCGCCATGCTGCGCTCGGCCGCCAAGAACCACGGCTCGCCCCAAGGAGGCGTCACGGTGGTGATCGACCCGGCCGACTACCCCCGTGTGCTGGCTGACATGGACGGGCCTGCCCGCCAGCCGTCGTACGGACTGCGGCTGGAGCTGGCCACAAAGGCCTTTGCCCACACGGCCGCTTACGATGGTGCCATTGCCGCCTATCTCAGCAGCCTGGCGGCCGCCGAACCGGCACCGGAAGCGGTGCCCGAGCGCGAGGCCTGGCCGCGCGTGCTGACGGTGCAGATGCGGCGCGAGCAGACGCTGCGATACGGTGAGAATCCGCATCAGGATGCCGCGTTCTACCACGACCCGCAGGTCGGCGAGGGGCTGCTGGCGGGCCTGCACCAGATCCAGGGCAAGGAACTCTCCTACAACAACATCGCGGATGCCGATGCCGCCTGGGAATGCGTGCGCAGCTTTCCCAGCACCGCCTGCGTGATCGTCAAGCACGCCAATCCCTGCGGGGCGGCGCTGGCGGGCACGACGCTGCAAGCCTACCAGCAAGCTTTCAAGACGGATCCCACCTCGTCGTTCGGAGGCATCATCGCCTTCAACGACACCGTGGACGAGGCAACGGCGCACGCCGTCAGCCAGCAATTCCTGGAAGTGCTGATCGCCCCGGCGTATACCGGCGCCGCGCTGAGCGTGCTGGCCGCCAAGAAAAACGTGCGGGTGCTGGAGGTCAAGCCAGGCCAGGCGCACAACCCGTTCGACGTCAAGCGCGTGGGCGGCGGCTGGCTGGTCCAGCATCCGGACAACTGCGTGGCACAGGAGGCTGACTTCAAGATCGTGACGCGCCTGGCGCCGACCCTGGAGCAGATGCGGGACCTGTCCTTCGCCTGGAATGTGGCCCGTTTCGTGAAGTCCAACGCCATCGTGTTCTGCGGCCAGAACCGGACATTGGGCGTGGGTGCGGGCCAGATGAGCCGCATCGACTCGGCCCGCATTGCCGCCATCAAGGCCGAAAAGGCCGGCCTGAGCCTGCAAGGATCCGCCGTCGCATCCGACGCCTTCTTCCCGTTCCGGGATGGGCTGGACGTGGTGGCCGAGGTCGGCGCCACCTGCGTGATCCAGCCCGGCGGCAGCATTCGCGATGCGGAAGTCATCGCAGCGGCGGACGAGCGCGGCATCGCGATGGTCTTCACCGGCACGCGGCACTTCCGCCACTGATGCGCATTCTGGGCATCGATCCTGGTCTGCGGCGCACGGGCTTTGGCGTCATCGAAGCCAACGGCGTGAAGCTGCGATACATCGCCAGCGGCACCATCGTGGTGCCCGCGGGGCAGTCCCTGTCCGAGCGGCTGAAAGTGATCCTGGACAATGTGCGTGAGGTCGCCCGAGACACGCAGCCGGACCGGGCCGCCATGGAAAAGGTCTTTCTGAACAAGAACCCGGCCTCCACGCTGCTGTTGGGACAGGCGCGCGGCGCCGCCCTGTGCGCGCTGGCCGACACGGGGCTGCCGGTGCAGGAATACACCGCGCTGCAGATCAAGAAAGCCGTGGTGGGCACCGGCCATGCCAGCAAGGAACAGATCCAGGTCATGGTACGTCACCTGCTGGCCCTGGACGGCACGCCCGCCCCGGACGCGGCCGATGCGCTGGCCTGCGCGATCTGCCACGCTCATTGCGCGCCCCTCGCCGGGCGGCTGCAGGCGCTGGCACCTGAAGTCCTCTCACACCGCACCCGGCGCCTGCGCACCGGGCGGCTCATTTCCTGAAAGGAACCACGACGCCATGATAGGACGCATCACCGGGATCCTGCGCGAAATCACCCCGCCGACACTGTGCGTCGAAACAGGCGGCCTGGGCTACGAAATCGACGTTCCCATGAGCACGCTCTACAAGCTGCCGGCCGTGGGCCAGACCGTCAGCCTGCATACGCATCTGGCGATCCGCGAGGACGCGCATGTGCTGTACGGATTCGCCACGCCGGCGGAGCGCCGCGCGTTCCGCGCCCTCATCAAGGTCACCGGCATCGGCGCCCGCACGGCACTGGCCGTGCTGTCGGGATTGAGCGTCGAGGATCTGGCCGACGCAGTGGAGCGGCAGGAATCCGGCCGGCTCGTGAAGGTTCCGGGGATCGGCAAGAAGACAGCCGAACGCCTGCTGCTGGAACTGCGCGACAAGCTCGGCTCCGTCGCTCCGGCACCGCGCGCCGACGGGACGTCGGCCGCAGGCGACGACGACGTGCTGCACGCACTGCAGGCCCTGGGTTATTCCGTCGCCGAAGCCCGCAAGGCAATGGGCTCGCTGCCGCCAGGCCTGGGCCTCTCGGACAGCATCCGCCATGCGCTGAAAGTACTGTCACGTGCCTGACTCCGCCTCAATGCTCTCCGACCCTACCCTGGACTCCCCGCCGCTGGCAACGGCGCTGGATACGCTGCGCCAGGTCTTCGGCTACGACTCGTTTCGCGGCGAACAGCAGGCCATCGTCGAACGGCTGATCGAAGGGGGCAACGCGCTCGTGCTGATGCCCACCGGGGGCGGAAAGTCGCTGTGCTACCAGATCCCGGCGCTCGTGCGCCCAGGCACCGGCGTAGTCATTTCGCCGCTCATCGCCCTGATGCAGGACCAGGTCGATGCCTTGCAGGAACTGGGCGTGCGCGCCGCGTTCCTGAATTCCTCGCAGACGCCGGGCGCGGCCCGCAGCGTGGAACAGGCCTATCTGCACGGGCAGCTCGACCTGCTCTACATCGCCCCCGAACGATTGCTCACGCCGCGCTGCCTGGAACTGCTCGCGCGCGGCCGCATTGCGCTCTTTGCCATTGACGAGGCCCACTGCGTCTCGCAGTGGGGGCACGATTTCCGGCCCGAGTACCAGCAACTGAACATCCTGGCGGACCGCTGGCCGACGGTTCCGCGCGCGGCGCTGACGGCCACCGCGACCGAAGTGACCCGCGCCGACATCATCACCTGCCTCAGCCTGCAGGATTCGCCGCAGTTCATTGCCAGCTTCGATCGCCCCAACATCTGCTACCGCATCGTCGAAAAGCACGAAGTCCGGCGCCAGCTGCTGGACTTCATCCGCGAAGAACACAAGGGCGACTGCGGCATCGTCTACGCCCTGTCGCGTTCACGGGTCGAAGACACGGCGGAATTCCTGAATCGCAACGGACTCACGGCGCTGCCCTACCACGCCGGACTTGCCGCATCGGTACGTGCGGACCACCAGGCCCGGTTCCTGCGCGAAGATGGCATCATCATGGTCGCCACGATCGCCTTCGGAGGCGTCTATCATGCGCCGCTGCTGG
>DATNAI010000321.1:0-8219 GCA_035572875.1 Castellaniella sp.
AGGACGCGCGGCGTCGCCCGCCTGCTCGCTTGTCATCCATGGTCATGGCAATCCTGTTCGTGAAACTGTGTGGGGCCCAGCCAGGCCCGATGCGGCTCGCCTTCGACCAGCACCCGGCCATCCGGCATCAGGCGCACTCTCCGCCAGGCGAGCCAGCGCAGTACCTGGGTGTAGATTCGATGCTCGACCGGCAAGAGGCGGTCGGCCAGGCGCTCCGGCGTGTCGTCAGCCAGCACCGGAATCGTCGCTTGCGCAATGATGGGGCCATGATCCAGTTCCGGCGTCACGAAGTGCACCGTGCACCCGTGCCACTGGACACCCTGGGCCAGCGCCCGGGCATGCGTATGCAGGCCGGGAAAAGCCGGCAACAACGACGGATGGATATTGACGATGCGTCCCTCGAACCGACGCACCAGTTCGTCGCCCAATACCCGCATGAATCCCGCAAGCAGAATGTAGTCCGGCGCGAGCTGCTCCAGACGGGCACGCAAGGCCGCATCGAACGCCGGACGGCCGTCAAAGCCGACGTGGGCCAGCACATCGGTCGGCAGGCCGCGTTCGCGCGCCCAGGCCAGCCCCGCCGCATCGGCGCGATTGGAGAGAACCGTGCAGATCTCGACCGGCAGGTCCTCGGCCAGGGCAGCCTGGACCAGCGACTGCATGTTGGAGCCTCGTCCCGAAATCAGAATCGCCACCCGCACCCGAGACCGGTCGGGGCCGGACGGCCCGCCAGCCAGATGGTTTGCAGTGGGATGCGCCATGCGCAGGCTCTCCGGCATAAAATTCACACGAAAGCTGAAATTGTAAACTGTTGCGCGTGAAGCCTACCGTTCCCCGTTTGTATCGCACCCTGCCCCGACACGACTCGACGGCGCCCAGCGCCGTCACCATCGGCAACTTCGACGGTGTGCACCGGGGCCACCAGGCCATCCTGTCCGAACTCCGGCGAGCTGCTTCGGATCGAGGCCTGCTGCCGACCGTGATGACGTTCACTCCGCACCCCAGGGCCTTCTTCGCCCACCGGGGCCAGCGTCCCGAACTCATTCCGACTCAGATCAGCGGCCTGCGCGACAAGATCCTGCTGCTGGCCGAACAGGGAATCGGCCAGGTCGTGATCCAGCGATTCGATCAGCACCTGGCCGACATGAGCGCCGAGGACTTCATTCGCAAGCTGCTGGTCCGGGGCCTGAATACCCGCTGGCTGCTGGTGGGCGAAGACTTCCGCTACGGCCACAAACGCACCGGCGACATCGCCTTGCTGCGGCGCCTGGGCGATGAGTGCGGCTTCGCCGTCCGGACGCTGGCCGACGTGGGCGACGTCCACGGCCAGAGAATTTCGAGTTCCGCACTCAGGACGGCCCTGGCGGTCGGCAATCTGGCGCGCAGCCAGGAGCTGTTGGGCCGCAGCTATCGAATCAGCGGCCACGTGATTCACGGGCGCAAGCTGGGACGCGACCTGGGTTTCCCCACACTGAACATGCGGGTCCCGGCTCCTTGCGCCGCACGCTCGGGCATCTACGTCGTACGCGTCCACGGCCTGGGCGAGAAGGCCCTGCCCGGCGTCGCCAGCCTGGGTGTGCGCCCAACGATCGCCGATCATGGAGCCCTGTTGCTGGAGACGCACATCCTGGATCGGTCCGTTGACGCCTACGGTAAACTGGTATGCGTCGAATTCCTCGAATTTCTGCGCGACGAGGAATCATTCCCCGATTTGATGACCCTGACCGCCGCGATCCGCCAGGATGCGCAAGGCGCTCGTGACTATTTTGCCTCCCATGGACTATAGAGACACACTGAACCTGCCCGATACCCCCTTCCCGATGCGAGGCAATCTCGCCAAGCGGGAGCCTGGCTGGATCGACGCCTGGGAGAAAAACGGAATCTATGCCGCGATCCGGACCGCCGCGCACGGCCGCCCGAAATTCGTGCTGCACGACGGGCCGCCCTATGCCAACGGCGACATCCACATCGGCCACGCCGTGAACAAGATCCTGAAGGACATCATCGTCAAGAGCCGCGACATGGCGGGTTTCGACGCCCAGTACATTCCGGGCTGGGACTGCCACGGCATGCCGATCGAGATCCAGATCGAAAAGAAGTTCGGCAAGCACCTGCCGGTTGCCGAGGTGCAGGCCAAGGCCCGCGCCTACGCATCCGAACAGATCGAACGCCAGCGCAAGGACTTCAAGCGGCTGGGCGTCCTGGCCGAATGGGACAACCCTTATCTGACCATGAACCACAGCAACGAGGCCGATGAGCTCCGTGCGCTGGCGCGCATCATGGAAAAGGGGTTCGTCTTCCGCGGATTGAAACCGGTGAACTGGTGCTTCGACTGCGGCTCGGCGCTGGCGGAAGCCGAAGTGGAATACGCCGACCGCAAGGACACCTCGGTGGACGTGGCCTTCGCCTTCGATGACCGGGCGGCCGTGGCGCGGGCTTTTGGCCTGCCCGGCGAAGTCGATGCCGGTGCCATCGTGATCTGGACTACCACACCGTGGACGCTGCCGGCCAACCAGGCTCTGAACCTGCATCCCGAACACGAGTACGCGCTGGTGCGGCTGGCGCAACCGCTGCCCACGGGGCCGCTGCTGCTGCTCGCCGCCGAATTGGTGGAATCGTGCCTGAAGCGCTGGAACCTCCAGGGGGACATCATCGCCCGCGCCCCCGGCCAGGCGCTGGCCGGACTGACTTTCCGGCACCCGCTCCATGACGTGGATCCCGGATACCGGCGTCTTTCGCCCGTTTATCTGGGCGATTACGTCACGCTGGAGTCGGGTACGGGGGTCGTCCATTCCTCGCCCGCCTACGGCGTGGAAGACTTCCAGTCCTGCAAGGCAAACGGGATGGCGGACGCCGATATCCTGAACCCGGTCATGGGAAACGGCCACTACACGGAAAGCCTGCCGCTCTTTGGCGGGGAACTGATCTGGAAGGCAAACCCCCACATCGTGGATGCGCTGCGCGCGGCCGGCTCCCTGGTACAGGCCCAGTCCCATACCCACAGCTACATGCACTGCTGGCGTCACAAGACGCCCATCATCTACCGCGCGACCAGTCAGTGGTTTGCCGGCATGGACATCCGACCCTCCTCCGGGCCGACCCTGCGGGAAATGGCGCTCAAGGGCGTGGACGATACCGCGTTCTACCCGGCCTGGGGGCGAGCGCGCCTGCACGCCATGATCGCCAACCGCCCCGACTGGACGCTCTCGCGTCAGCGGCAATGGGGCGTCCCCATGGCATTTTTCGTACACAGAGAAACCGGTGCGCTGCATCCGCACACGCCCGAACTGCTTGAAAAGGTCGCCGATCGAGTGGAGCGCGAGGGCATCGAGGCCTGGCAGCGCCTGGATCCCCACGACCTGCTGGGCGACGAGGCGGACCAGTACGAAAAGAACCGCGACACGCTGGACGTGTGGTTCGACTCCGGCACCACGCACGCCACCGTGCTCGGGGGCCAGGATCACGACCTGAAGGGCTCGCACGCCCGGCAACTGGCCTGGCCGGCGGACCTTTACCTGGAAGGTTCCGACCAGCATCGCGGCTGGTTTCACTCCTCACTGCTCACAGGCTGCATGCTCTACGGCCGCGCGCCCTACAAGGCCTTGCTCACCCACGGTTTCGTGGTCGACGGCGAAGGCAAGAAGATGAGCAAATCCGTGGGCAACGTGATCTACCCACAGGAAATCGCCAATTCACTGGGTGCGGAAATCCTGCGGCTGTGGACCGCATCTACCGACTACTCTGGCGAACTCTCGATCTCCAAGCAGATCCTGGACCGCGTGGTGGAATCGTATCGGCGCATCCGGAATACGCTGAAGTTCCTGCTGGGAAACCTTGCCGATTTCGACTTTGCGTCGCAGGCGGTGGCCCCCGAGTCGCTGCTGGAAATAGACCGGTATGCGCTCCAGATGACGGCTGCCATGCAGGCCGAGGTTCTCGCTGCATACGAACATTACGAATTCCATACGGCCATCAACCGTCTGCAAATCTTCTGCTCGGAAGATCTGGGCGCGTTCTATCTGGACATCCTGAAGGACCGGCTCTATACGACCGCCCAGGACAGCCATGCGCGCCGGGCTGCGCAAACGGCCCTGTACCACGTCACACACGCTCTGCTGAAACTGCTGGCGCCGATCTTGTCCTTCACCGTCGAAGAAGCCTGGGCGGACCTGAATGGAACCCCGGCGTCGGCGACGATCTTCACCGAGCTGTTTCACGTGATTCCGGTGCCGGACGACGGCGAGGCGCTGGTCCGGCGCTGGAGCCGCCTGCGCGACATTCGCGCCGAAACCACCCGCGAGATCGAAGCCGTGCGCAGCCGCGGGGAGCTCGGCTCCTCACTGGCGGCCGAGATTGATTACTACGCCTCCGGCGACGATCTGGCGTTGCTGCAAAGCCTGGCAGACGATCTGCGCTTTGTCATGCTGGTATCCCGAGCGGACGTGCATGCCGATGACGGCGCATTGCGCACGGCCGTGCATGCCACTACCCATGCAAAGTGCACACGCTGCTGGCACCACCGCGCCGATGTCGGTCGCGACGCCGACCATCCCGAGCTCTGCGGACGATGCGTGAGCAACCTGTTCGGCCGCGGGGAGGCCCGTGAGCACGCCTGATCGGGATGGCCCAGGGCGCGGTGAACGCCTGCGCAGTCTGGCGGGCTGGCTGTGCGCGGCGCTGGCGGTCATTGCCCTGGACCAGATCGCCAAGTTCTTCATCGTGCAATCCCTGAGTTACGCTCAGCGTATTCCGGTGCTGCCGTTTTTCGACATCACGCTGCTGTTCAACACCGGCGCGGCCTTCAGCTTCCTGGCCGACGGCGGAGGCGGGCAACGCTGGCTCTTCACCGGCCTGGCGCTGGCGGCGGCCGTCTTCATCACCGGCTGGCTGTATCGCCATCCCCGCCAGCCGCTGCTATGTACCGCGCTGGCCAGTATCATGGGAGGTGCGCTGGGAAACGGAATCGACCGGATGCTCCATGGGCACGTGGTCGACTTCCTGCTGTTCTACTGGCGGGACTGGTTTTTTCCAGCATTCAACGTGGCGGACATTGCCATCACCTGCGGGGCCGGGCTGCTGATCCTGGACGAAGTCCTGCGCGGGCGGCACAGACCCGCTTCCTGAGGAGAGCTTCATGGCGGAGCTGACCGGCAAACGCATCATCCTGGGGCTGACGGGCGGAGTCGCCTGCTACAAATCGGCGGAACTGCTGCGCCGGATGCAGGACGAGGGTGCCATCGTGGACGTGGTCATGACACACGCCGCCACGCGCTTCATCACTCCCGTCACCTTCCAGGCTCTGTCGGGGCGCCCCGTCTGGGAGGACGCCTTCGACACGCGCATGGGCAACGCCATGGCTCACATCAACCTGAGCCGGGGCGCGGACGCCATCCTGATCGTGCCAGCCAGCACCGACTTTCTGGCAAAGCTCGCCCACGGCCTGGCCGACGACCTGCTCTCGACGTTGTGCGTGGCGCGCGGCGCGGTACCGCTGCTGGCGGCTCCGGCCATGAATCATGAGATGTGGACCCACCCGGCCACGCAGCGCAACGCGGCCCAACTGCGGGCCGACGGCGTGACGCTCATCGGGCCGGCCGCGGGAATGCAGGCCTGCGGTGAATCGGGATCGGGCCGCATGGTCGAACCGGACCGGATCCTGCAGGCGCTCATTGCCTCTTTCCAGCCCAAGGTCCTGGCGGGAAAGCGGATGTTGATCACGGCCGGCCCCACCAGCGAGGCCATCGATCCGGTACGCGTGTTGACCAACCGCTCATCCGGGCGCATGGGCTACGCGATCGCCCAGGCGGCTGCCGAGGCAGGCGCATGCGTCACGCTGGTGTCCGGACCCACGGCCCTCGCCAGCCCGGACCAGGTCCAGCGCATCGAAGTGTTCAGTGCGACCGACATGCATGCCGCCGTGATGGCCCGGATCACAGACCAGGACCTCTTCGTCGCCGTCGCCGCCGTGGCAGATTGGGGCATCGCCAACCCCTCGTCGACCAAGCTGAAGAAATCGGACGCCTCCACCCCGCCGCACATTGATTTCGTGCAGAACCCCGACATCCTGGCTGAAGTCGCTGCGCTTCCCCACGCCCCCTGGTGCGTGGGATTCGCCGCCGAAACGGACCACCTGCACGAGCACGCACAAGCCAAACGGGCGCGCAAGCGTATTCCGGTGATCGTGGGCAATCTGGCGCAGCAGGCCATGAATGCCGAGAACACCGCACTCACCATCTTTGACGACGCAGGCGCACACCCGCTGCCGCTACAGCCCAAACGTCAGGCCGCCCGCGATCTGGTGGGCTGGATCGCCGGGCACATGCCTCGCTGACCGTTCCGGGCGCCCACCCGCCACCTCTCTATTCCCGCACAGTCACCGCCATGCAACGACGACTCATCCAGGCCCGCATCGTCAACCCGCTGCTGGGCTCCAGCGCCCTTCCTTTGCCCGACTATGCGACCGACGGTTCGGCCGCCATGGATCTGCGCGCCTGTCTGGAACAGCCCTGCACGCTGGCGCCGGGCGAGCGCTTGCCGGTGCCTACCGGCCTGGCGTTGGACATGCGCGATCCGGGCCTGGTCGCCATCGTGGCCTCTCGCTCCGGTCTGTCGCTGAAACACGGCATCCGCGTCGCGCAAGGTATCGGCGTGATCGATGCCGACTATCACGGCGAAATCCGCGTGCTGTTGACGAACGACGGGACGTCTGCTTATGAGATCCAGCCAGGCGAGCGTATTGCACAACTCCTTTTTCAACCGGTGATCCAGGTGCGTCTGCACGTGGTCGAGCAGTTCGACACCCCGACACAGCGCGGCGAAGGCGGATTCGGCAGCACCGGTCGCCACTGACGCGGCCTGCCCGACACACGGCAACGAACCGGCATCGCGTGTTTCCGTTTGGTGGCCGTCGGGGCGACGCACTAGGTATTTTCACCGGTTGTACTGATTTTTAGCTGTTGGTTATACTTCGCGGATTCTCCGGGTTGTTCTTTAGGTTCTACTCCGCTGGCGCACTATGCCGCGGTCCCGGTTGAACCGGTTAACCCTAGCGATCGGCTTCGGGAAGACCATCATGGCAGGCCTACCGACATGCCGATATGTTTGTTGTATATCTGTTGTTCCTGGATCCGTTCAAAGGAGAATCCAAATATGAGCAGGCTGACACAACTCACGACCCTGACGGCAGCGGTCTTGCTGGCCATGGGCGCCGGCACCGCATCGGCCGCAAGCGGTCCGATCAAGATCGGCGTTCAAGCGCCCATCACCGGCGAATACGCGGCCGAAGGCCAGGGCATCCAGAACGGCGTGAAACTGCTGGTCGACCAGCAGAACAAAGCGGGCGGCCTGCTGGGGCGCAAGATCCAGGTCACCGTATGCGACGACGAAGGCAAGGCCGCCCAAGCCGCCATCTGCGGCCGCAAGCTGGTCAATGAAGGCGTCATCGCCGTGATCGGCACCTATACCAGCGGCGCGGCACTGGCTGCCGCTCCGATCTACTCGGCTGCCAACGTCATCCAGACTTCCGACGGTACCAGCGACGAACTCACCCAGAAGGGCTGGAAGACGTTCTTCCGCAATGCGCCGCCCAACAGCGATGAAGCCGAATTCACGGCCAAATACCTGGTCAACGTCAAGCAGTACAAGCGCATCGCCATCCTGAGCGATCACTCCAGCTACGCCACAGGTCTGGCAAAAGCCACGACGAAGTCCATCGAGGCGCTGCATGGCAACATCGTGGCCAACGACTTCATCAACGCGGGCACTCAGGACTACAGCGCCGTGCTGACCAAGGTCAAGTCCAAGAACCCCGACATCCTGTACTTCTCGGGCTACTACACGGACGGCGGCCTGATCCGTGCGCAAATGAAGCAGCTCGGCATGGATGCCGTGTTCGTGGGTGGCGACGCCAATCAGAACGCCGCCTTTGCCAAGATTGCCGGCAACGCCGCCCAGGGTGCAGTGATCATCAACGTGCCCGCCCCGGAAAACCTGCCTTACCCGGAAGCCAAGACATTCCTGGCGGACTACACCAAGACCTTTGGCTCGGCGCCTCCCAGTATCTACACCTTCACCAACGCAGACGGTCTGCGCGCGGTCTTTGCGGCCATCGAAGCCACGAAGAGCACCGACACGGCCAAGCTCATTCCGTGGCTGCATGACATGAAGGAACCGTTTGCCGGCCTCACGGGCCCCTTCAAGTGGGATGCGAAGGGCGAACG
>DATNAI010000322.1:0-3664 GCA_035572875.1 Castellaniella sp.
CAGTGCACGCGCCAGTGCCACGCGCTGCTGCTGACCGCCGGACAATTCATGCGGAAAGCGCTCGCCCAGCCCTTCCAGCCCGGTGAGCGCCAGAACCTCCTGGATGCGGCGCTGGCGGTTCGCCCGGCTGGGCAGGCCGAACCGGATGTTGCCCTCTACCGTGAGGTGCGGAAATAGCGTGCCTTCCTGAGGCACGTAGCCGATGCCCCGACGCTCCGGCGGGACATAGATTCTTGGCGAGGCGATGGTCCGGTCATCGAATGCGATGCGGCCCCGCTCCAGGGGGTCGAAGCCGGCGATGAGCCGCAGCAGCGTTGTCTTGCCGCATCCGGACGGCCCCAGCAGTGCCAGCACGGAACCTTGGGAAAGCTCCAGATTGACGCCACGCAGGACAGTGGTCTCGCCAAAGCGCTTGTGAACATCGGTGATGGTGATATGGCTCATGAATTCAGCGATTCAGCGGCCCTGATGCAGCATGCGGCGCGTGAAGACCCAGACAGGGATGATGGACACGACGACCAGCAGGGCCGCAAAAGGCGCTGCCGCCGCGTATTCCGCATCCGCAGTGTACGACCAGACCTCGGTGGCCAGCGTCACGGTTCCGGTGGGCGCCAGCATCAGGGTGGCCGTGAGTTCGCGCACGATTTCCAACATCATGAGGGCCAGCGCGGCCCCGATGCCCGGTGCGATATTCGGCAGGACGACGGCCACGAACGCCTGAAATGGCCGGCGCCCCAGGCTGCGGGCAATGGCTTCGAACTGCGGCGGCACCAGCTCGATGGAGGCTCGCAGCGACGATTGCGCCAGCGGCAGGAAGAGGATGGCATAGGCGATCAGCAGCACGGTGATGCCCTGGTACAGCGACGGCACCGCCCGGATGGACAGATAGACCAGCGCGAGCGCGATCACCACGCCCGGCAGGCCATGCACGATGTAGGGCAGGCGTTCCGCGAGCTGGGCCAGACGGCCCCGATGGCGCACCGACAGCAGGACCAGCGGGATCGCCAGGATGCTGGTCAGGATCGCTCCGGAGCCGGCCAGCGTGACCGTCCCGCGGATGGCGGGCCAGATCTGGTCGTAGCCCGCGCCTACCGATCGGCCATGGATCAGCCAGTAGCCCAGGGTCGTCAGGGGTACTCCCAGCGACAACACCCCAAGCAGCAGGAACGCGGCCAGGATCGCCCCGGTGAGACGGCCCAGGCGGATCGGCACTGCGACGCGCGCACTGCCCCGGCCGGTGCGCGCAATGCGGCGCCGGCCGCGCAGCCGCATCTCGGCCCACGCGGCCGGGATGCAAAGCAGCATCAGTACGATGGACTGCGTGGCGGCGGAGGCGCTGTCGAACTGCAGTTCGTAGGATTGGAAGATTGCTGTGGTGAAGGTCTGGACGCGCAACAGGGCCAGCGCGCCGAATTCCGCGAACATATGGGTCAGGACCAATAACGATCCCCCTCCCAGCGCGGGCAGAAGCTGCGGCAGCAGTGCCCGGGTGAAGGTGCGCCAGGGACCATGTCCCAGCGAGCGGGCCACATCTTCCACTCCCGGGTCGGTGCCGCGCAGGGCGGCGGCCACCGGCAGATACACCAGCGGGTAGGTGGCAAGGGCCAGGATGAAAATGGCACCCCAGAGATTCTGGAAGCTGACCGCGATGGACGACCAGGCGTAGCTGGACACGAAGGCGGGGACCGCGAGCGGGAGGCCGGCCGCGACTCGCCATACCTGCCGGCCTGGCAAGTCGGTGCGTTCGACGCACCAGGCGACCGATAAGCCGATGGCGGCCGCCAGCACCATGACGCCGGTCGCCAGGATCACGGTATTGGCGAGCAGTTCGGCCGTATAGGGACGGAACAGTTCGCTGGCGACACCGGACAGCCCCGAATGGACGGCCCGTACGGCAACGTAGAGCAAAGGAAGAGCCACCAGGAGGGTGGGTACCAGGGCGGCACCCGCCATCCAGTTGGGTCGCCGGGTAAAGTGACGACCCATCAGGTGGCTCGCAGAGGTCACGCCAGCCCGGCCTCTCGGCGCAACGCCAGCGCATCGGCGGCATCGCCCAGATCCGCTGGCGTGACGTCCGGCGGGTTCAGGTCAGCGAATGGCTTGAGCGCGAAGGGCGACTTCACCCCGGGACGCAACGGGTATTCCGCGACCGTGTCGACGATGGCCTCCTGGCCCGCCTGGCTCGTCATGAAGGCCAGCAGCTTTTCGGACGCTGCCCGGTTCTTGCCGGTCTTCAGGATGCCCGCAGCCGACACGGTGATCAGCCCGCCTGGGTCCTTGGGACCTGCATAGTGGATCGCCGATTTCATCTTGTCGGCGCCGACCTCGTTGGCCACGATGAACCAGTAGTAGTTGTTCACCAGCCCGGTGGCAACCTCGCCGCGCTCGACCGCGCGCATGGCCGCCATATTGCCGTTGTAAGCCCGGCCGTATTCCTTCAGACCCTTCAACCAGCTGAGTGCCGCGTCGCGGCCCTTCAGCAGCTTGATGGCGATGATCTGTTCCTGGAAGGAACCGCTGGTGGGAACGAATCCCACCCGGCCCTTCCAAGCCTGGGTGGCCATGTCCATGATCGAAGCCGGCAGTTCGGATTCTTTCACCATGTCGCGGTTGAATACTGTCACGCGGCAGCGGGCCGACACGCCCGTCCAGCTCCCGTCCTTGGCGGTGTATCCCGGCATCACCTGCTGGAGCGTGCCGGCTGGCAGTTGGGTCAGCAGGCCTTTTTCCGCCAGTGCGGCGACCGGGGGGCTTTCCTCGGCGTAGAACACGTCGGCGGGCGAGCGGGAGCCTTCTTCAATGATTTGATTGGCGAGTTGCGTGCTGCTGCCCTTGCGGATCTCTACCTGGATGCCGGAGGCTTTGGTGAAAGCCGCGACCAGCGCCTGCGTCGTCTTGGCATGCTGGCCGTTGTACAGCACCAGAGTCTGGGTATCGGCCGCGTACGCGCCGCGCGGCGCAGGTGCGCCGATCAGGGCGCCCGCACCAAGGATCAATCCGTTGCGCAGGAACGTGCGGCGGGTGGTTTGCATCATGACGGTGGCTCTCGGAGTGGGAACGATGGCCATTGTAAGACAAATAAGAATTATTATCCTTACGGTTTGAGACCTTCGCTTCGTTTCGAGCAACAGGGCGTGGAGTCTCACCGGGCACAGGATGGCGCCGTTCCGCCCTCCGCCCCAGGTGGCCCCGCGCCCCCTCTGAACGGTGATTTGAACGCCGGGGGCTCCGCCTTTTACACTGGAACTTTATTGAATTCGGGCGGAGCGCGCCCAAGTTGTCATGCATTCCATTTTTTCGCAGATTGTGGCTTTTTATCTTGAGTGGCAGACCATCATTCTGGTGTTCCTGACCGTACTGGGATCATTGTTCGTCGGTGTGGTGGTGCGCACCGCGCTTCTGCGGGCGACCCGGCGCCTGCACCCCGTTCGCCATTCGTGGGTCCATGGCTTGGTGGCGGGTTCGGCGACCCCCGCTCAGGCACTGGTCTGGGTGCTGGGGGTGACGGTCGCGGGCCAGCTATTGCTGCAACACAAGGTGGGCGAAGTCTCCAGCGACTCGTTGCTCGCGCATGGGATCGGCCCCGTGAGAGACGTGGGCATCATTCTCGTCGTGATGTGGTTCCTGTTGCGGGCGGTGGGGCAGATCCAGGACAACCTGCTCG
>DATNAI010000323.1:0-2021 GCA_035572875.1 Castellaniella sp.
CTCGAGGCGGGTGAGGCACGCACCGTTACCGTCAGCCAGTCCTACGCCGCCGCCGTCGAGGACGTCTGGGACGCGTGCACCAACCCCGAGCGCATCCCCCGCTGGTTCCTGCCCATCACTGGCGACCTGCGGCCCGGCGGGCGCTATCAGCTGCAGGGCAACGCTGGCGGGACGATCGAGCGCTGCGACCCACCGAAAAGCTTCGCCGCCACCTGGGAGTTTGGTGACCAGCTGAGCTGGATCGAGGTACGGCTGGCGGCCAGGGCGGAGGGCGGGACGCAGCTGGTTCTCGAGCACATCGCCCACGTGGACGACAAGCTATGGGACGAGTTCGGTCCCGGCGCGGTCGGCGTCGGGTGGGACTCGGGACTCCTGGGCCTGGCCACCCACCTGTCGACCGGGCATTCCCTGGACCCGCAGGAGAGCATGGCCTGGGCCATGTCCGCCGAAGGCAGGGAGTTCATGACGCTGGCCAGCCAGCGGTGGTGCGACGCGAGCATCGCGGCCGGCACGGATCCGGCCGACGCGCACGCGGCCGCGGACCGGACCACCGCCGCCTACACCGGCACGGACAGCTGAGGGGGAGGCCTGCCGGGATGGGCGGACCGCCCCCCTCACCGCGGCGGCGTCAGTCTTCCAAGGGATGAATCGTAAAGGCGAAGACTCCCTGGAAGATCTCCTCGTTGATGATGAAGGTGAACCCGAGGATGTACAGCGCAGCAAGCGGCATGATGGCAAGCCACACCAGCCACGCCCGGCCTTCCGCCCGCTGCTCAACGATCCAGCGGCGCACCGGCGGCAGTCGGAGCACGATCAGCGGGATGCTAATCGCGAGTGCCTGGTAGAAGCGCTGATGGAAGACTGGGTCGCCATCCCCCTTCGATGCGCCAAAGGGCCTGAACCCATCGAGCAGCAGCAGGTGAAGGAGGATGAATCCCCAGATGACATAGGTCATCCGCTGCAGCCGCTTCCAGTACTTCCCGAGCTTGCGCTGCGCCGGGGTGTTGGCGGTCGCCAGGACCGGGAGAGCCAGGGTAATGATGAGCAACCCGGTCAGGAGGAAGGTATGCCCGGCGAGCCGGCCGACCACACCTCCGGCGAACTCAGTGGTAATGGCTGCGGTGGTGGTGTCTGCGATACCGATGACCGCGAACCAGATGCCGTACCACCGCCGGAGAGGGGCGATCCACTGCGCCCCGGTCAGCGTGATCAGCGGGGTGATTGACAGGGCTATGAAGAAGCAGAACTCGCCCGCGGTCCCCAGTACGGCGGCTTCCTCAATGGTCAGGACGCCCTTAGCGTTCGCCGACAGCCAAGCGGGCGTCATGAATATGAATGGAACGAACACCGGGAGGCGCATGAGGAACAGCGCGATAGAACGCTTCTTGATAGTGATAGCCGAGAATTCAAGATACTGGCTAGACCTGGTATCAGCTTGAACAGCTACGTCGCTTCTTCCCATCTGTGGCTGTCTCCTTCCGTAGAACGAGGCGCCGCTCCCAGCGCGGGGTGATTCATGTACGGGCCTGATCCGTATGGCTCGGTGTCGGCTTCGGCGGGCCCGTCTGGCTCAGGAGATGGTTCCCCCGTTGGGAACTTGAGAATTGCCTGCGGCTGTCCCCGCATGCCCGTAAGCAGAAGCCGAGCCCATGCATCGCTATCTCCGCAGAACTGATCAAGAAAGGCCGGACAGGACCAAGGTCACGCTAGCGACTATCGATGGGCACCCGGCCGGAGTTTGCTAGTCCTTTACTGATCCATTACGGTGCCTATTCCCCACTTTGTTCCGCGCGCTCGATAGACTCACAGAAAGCAGCAGAATGGGTCTCATCCACCAAAAGTCAGGTAGTTCATGATGCTGCTCAGCCAGCAGTGGTGCGACGTGGGCATCGCGGCCGGAAACGACAAGGCCGACGCCTGCGCTCCGGCGAATCAGACTCCTGCTGCCTGCACGACGATGGGCAGCAAAAAAGGGGCGGCCCGCCTATCCCTCGGGCCGCCCCTGTCGCTGCCGTTTCAGG
>DATNAI010000324.1:0-28983 GCA_035572875.1 Castellaniella sp.
CTCATCATCGATCATGGCCATCAGTATCTCAGCATCTACGCCTACAACCAGGCCTTGCTCAAGCAGGTGGGTGACGTGGTGGCCCAGGGCGATGTCGTGGCGCGCGTGGGCGCCACCGGCGGCCAGGTAGAGCCTGGCCTGTACTTCGAACTGCGCCACCAAGGAGCGCCCATCAATCCCGAAGTGTGGCTGCGGCCCTGAAATCGGGCGGAATGGACACGAATCCGGGGACCGAACTTAAGTTATGGCCCCAATTTCGTTACTATGTACCGTTCGTCGCGTCTGCGTACGGCATGCGGTTGCGGCGGGCTATCATTGGCGTAGAGCTTAGGAACGTGCATGGGCACCCGAAACAATCGTTCGTTGGTCTGGATCTTGGTGGGCTTTCTGGGAGGCATCCTGGTCAGCCTGGGTATTTCGGCAGCCGCACAGAAAGGCGAACCCCTGCCGCTGAAGGCCCTGCAGCAGTTTGCGAACGTCTACGGCGCGATCAAGTCCAGCTATGTCGAGCGCATGCCCGACAAGATGCTGATCGACGATGCCATCAAGGGCCTGTTCGCGGATCTGGATCCCCACTCCATGTATCTGGACGAAGACGCCTACAAGCAGATGCAGGACATCACGCGCGGCGGCTTCGGCGGCCTGGGGATTGAAATCGGCACCCAGGATGGCATGCCAAAAGTCATTGCTCCCATCGAGGACACGCCGGCGGCGCGGGCGGGCATCCTGACCGGCGACATCATCACGCAGATCAACGGTGAGCCCACCAAGGGCATGAACCTGAACGATGCCGTGAAGAAGATGCGCGGCGAACCGGGGACGGCGATCAACCTGACGATCGAGCGAGCCGGCAGCCCCAAGCCGTTGAAGTTCCGCATCGTGCGCGAGATGATCAAGACCAAGAGCGTGCGAGGCAAGATGCTGGCCAACGGCATCGCGTATGTGCGCATCAGCCAGTTCCAGGACCGCACCACGGCCGACCTCGTGAGCATGCTGGCGTCGTTTTCGAAGCAGTCCACCCCCAAGGGTCTGGTACTGGATCTGCGTAACGACCCGGGCGGACTGCTGGATGGTGCGATCGGCGTGGTGTCGGCGTTCGTCGATCCGGGCAAGCTGGTAGTCTCGACCAAGGGCCGCATCCCGTCTTCCAACGAAGAGTTCTATGCACGGCCGCTGGATCGTTCCCACGATCAGGAGATCGGAACCACGCTGCCGGAGTGGGCGCGTACCGTGCCCATGGTGGTGCTGGTGAACGTGGGGTCGGCCTCGGCCTCCGAGATCGTCGCGGGGGCCTTGCAGGACTACAAACGCGCCCAGATCGTGGGCAACCGGACGTTCGGTAAAGGCTCGGTTCAGTCGGTGCTGCAACTGAGCAAGGACACCGGCATCAAGCTCACGACGGCGCGATACTACACGCCCAGCGGCCGCTCGATCCAGAATACCGGCGTCGTGCCCGACCATGTGGTCGACGACAGCGCCGCGGGCAACCTGTTCCGTATGGAACGCGAGATCGACCTGCAGCACCACCTCGAGAATCAGGCCGCCGCCCAGAAAGCGGCCGACAAGGAAGGCGATTTCGTCAAGGGCGAAATCAAGATGTTCGAGTTCGGCGGTGCCGACGACTGGCAACTGCAGCAGGGCATCAATGCCCTGCTGGGGCGCCCGATCCTGAAGTCCGACGCGGCAATGGTCCGCGAGGAACAGGCCCAGGCCGCAAAGGCACAGTCGGCGGAGCCAGACGCGGCGAAACCGGACGGGGCGAAACCGGACGCGGCACGGCAGGCTCCATCGGCTCAAAAAAAAACACTAGACCAGGAGAGTGACCGGGTCGAACACTACCGAATCACGCCAAATGGCGTCATCCGGGTGCAGTGATCCATGGCTGTGTCGTCACTCGACGATGCGCGGCTGATGCGCTATGCCCGGCACATCCTGCTGGATGAGCTGGGAATCGAGGGGCAGGAACGCCTTCTGGCCGCCCGCGTCCTGATCGTCGGGGCCGGGGGCCTGGGGTCGCCCGTGGCGCTGTATCTCGCTGCGGCGGGGGTAGGGCACATCATCCTGGCGGATGACGATGTGGTCGAACTCAGCAATCTGCAACGGCAGATTCTGCACGACATGGGCAGCCTCGGACGCCCCAAGGCCGAGTCGGGTCGGGATGCCCTGGCGGCGCTGAATCCTGACGTCCTGGTGGAAGCCCGCGTCGAGCGCCTGGACGACATGCGCCTGGCGACACTGGCGGGGGATGTGGATCTGGTGCTCGACTGCACCGACAACTTCGCGACCCGCCATGCGATCAACCGGGCCTGCGTGGCGGCCTCACGGCCGTTGGTGTCGGGCGCGGCGATCCGGTTTTCGGGACAGGTGAGCGTCTATGATGCGCGCGACCCCGCTTCTCCTTGCTACCATTGCCTGTTCCCGGAATCCGACCCGGTGTCCGAAGCCCGTTGCGCGACCACGGGGGTTCTGGGGCCGCTGCTGGGAATGGTCGGCAGCGTCCAGGCTACGGAGGCCATCAAGCTCATCGCCGGAATCGGTGCGCCACTGACCGGGCGATTGCTATCGGTGGATGCCTTGCGGATGCAGTGGCATACCGTGCACTTCAGGCGTGATCCGGATTGCCCGGTATGTGGCCGGCGCCCGCCCGCAGCAGCAGGGTGCTCAGGCGATTGACACGCGTATCCACATAGAGATCGCGGCCGGACTGCTGGTTGGAAAATGGGGTGCCGGGGTGGTACAGGTAGGCTGTACGCATGCCGGCCTGCCGTGCCGTCTTCAGGTTGCGCAGAGTATCTTCGACCAGGATGATGCGGTGCGCCGGTACGCCCAGCCGCGCCACGATCTGCCGCATCAGGGCCAGCGACGGCTTGGGCCGCGGCAACCCCATGGGCATCATGTGGTCGATGGCCCACAGCCCGTCGAATTCCTGCAGGATCCCCAACGCATCCAGGACGCGCCTGGCGTAGTGCGCGGGTGCATTGGTCAGCACGATCCGGGTCCCCGGCAGGCGCCGCAACCGGCTGAGCTGCCCCTTTTCGGCATGCACCAGGGGGTCGACGTCAAAGTCGTGGCAGGTGGCCAGAAACCGCTGCAGATTGATCCCGTGGTGGCGCACCAGCCCGATGGCCGTGGCACCGTAACGCTGCCAGTATCGGCGTCGCACCACATCGGCTTCGTCCGCGGACAGACCCAGGGCCTGCGCGACGGCGTGCCCCATCCGTTGGTCGATGACGCGGAAGATCCGGTGCGAGGCGTCGTGCAGCGTGTTGTCGAGGTCAAACAGCCAGACCGGCGCGTCGGGAGCCAGGTGCCGCTGCCGACGCAGGGCGCTGGGGGCCCTCAGGGGCGACATCAGTGGGCGCTGATCATGGTGCCCACGCCGCGATCCGTCAGTATTTCGAGCAGCAGGCAGTGCGGTACACGGCCATCGATGATGTGTACGGAGTTCACACCGAAGCGTGCGGCATCCAGCGCGGAGGAAATTTTGGGCAGCATGCCGCCCGACAGCGTGCCGTCCTGGAACAGCGTGTCGATGGTCCGGGCTGACAGGTTGCGCAGCAGCTTACCCGATTTGTCGAGCACGCCGGGCGTATTGGTCAGCATGATGAGCTTTTCAGCGCCCAGGACCTCGGCCATCTTGCCGGCTACCACGTCCGCATTGATGTTGTAGGCCTGGCCGTCCTCGCCATAGCCGATGGACGAGATGATGGGGATGAACTGGTCGTCCTGCAGGGCCTTGACCACCGCCGGCTCGATGCGCTCGATGTCGCCGACGAAACCGATGTCCAGCGTTTTGCCCGGGTGTTCGGGATCGGGCATGAGCTTCTTGCGGGCCTGGATGAGGCAGCCGTCCTTGCCGGTGAGGCCGACGGCCTTGCCGCCCGCCTCATTGATCATCATGACGATGTCCTGCTGGACCTGGCCGCCCAGCACCCACTCCACGACTTCCATGGTTTCGGCGTCAGTGACCCGCATGCCCTGGATGAAGGTGCCTTCCTTGCCGATGCGTTTGAGCGCGCTGTTGATCTGCGGACCGCCGCCATGCACCACGACCGGGTTCAGCCCCACGAGTTTCAACAGCACGACGTCGTGTGCAAAGCTGCGCTGCAGCGTCTCGTCCGTCATTGCGTTGCCGCCGTATTTGATGACGACGGTCTTGCCGTGGAAGCGGCGGATGTAGGGCAGCGCCTCGGAGAGAACTTCGGCCTTCAGGGCAGCCGGTTGCGTCGATGACTGGTCCGTCGCCGTGCTCATGAAGCGAGCGCCTTTTCGACGGTGGTCATGAACGACTTTTCGTCGTAGTTGCCCAGATAGCGCTTGATGATGCGGCCGTGCTTGTCGATCAGGAAGGCGGTGGGCGTAAGCTGCACGTCGCCGAATGCGTGAGCCAGCTTGCCTTGCGCGTCAATCACCACCGGAAACGGGAGTTTGCGGGTTTCGGTGTAGTTCTTGACGTAGTTGGGGGGATCGTACTGCATCGCCACGGCGATCGTGTCGAACCCCTTGGATTTGAGCTCGTCGTAATGGCGGATGGTATCCGGCATCTGGGCCACGCAGGTCGTGCAGCTCGTTGCCCAGAACTTCACCAGTACGACCTTGCCGCGCAAATCGGCAGTCGTGATGGCGCGCCCCTGCAAATCCGTGAAGGTGACTTGCGGCGCTGCCTGGGCGGAGCCCTGGAATTGCCAGAAGGCGGCAGTACCCAGGGCAACGGCGGCCGCCAGGCCGATAAAGAGTTTTTTCATCAGTGCACAGGCATGGTCTGGACACCTCCGCCGCTAGCCGCCGGCGCGGGAGCAGGGGTGCCCGTTGAACTGGAATCCGTGACGACGGGGGCTGGTTTGCCGGGTTCCGCCAGAATCGATTCACGCGCCACGACCTGGAACAATTTTACGACTTTGTTCACTCCGGTGACGCCCGAGGCCACGATGCCCGCGCGCTGGGCTTCGTCGGAGGTGACCTTGCCCATCAGGTAGACCACGCCGCGTTCGGTGGTGACCTTGATGGTGCGGAAGGGCACCTCTTTCGTCGAGGCGAGGTCCGTCTTCACCTTGGTCGTGATCCAGGTGTCGTTGGTGCGCACGCTCAGGGGGGTCAGGTCGCCCACGCGGATGTAGTTGTCGACTTCCCGGACTTTCGGAATGGTTTTCGCCACGGATTCGGCCCTCTGCCGGTCGGCATCGGTGGGAACGTCGCCCACCAGCAGGAGCCGTCCGCTGTAGGCCGTACCCACCACGCGAGCCTTGTCGCCGAAGGCGCGGTTCATTTCGCTGGATACGCGTATCTCTATCGTCTGGTCGTCGACCTGCTCGCCCGCCGTGCGGCGGTCGGTGGCGATGACTGCCGAGCCGGCAGCGGCTCCCCCCACGATGAACAGGCCACAGCCGGCCAGCGGCGTGAGGGCACAGGCCGCCAGCAGGCAGCGGGACAGGGTATGGGCGATGGGACGGGACGCGGGCATCAGAGCGGATCTCCGAGAAGCAGCGCATCGATGCCGTCGCACAGCGCATGCAGCAGCATGGTGTGGACTTCCTGGATGCGCATGGTGCGATCGTGCGGAACACACAGATGAATGTCGGTTTCGTAGAGCAGGGTGTTGACCTGCCCGCCGCCCTTTCCGGTCAGGGCGATGATTTGCATCTCGCGCTCGTGGGCGGCTTCGATGGCGCGCAGTACGTTGGAAGAGTTGCCGCTGGTCGTGAGGGCGACCAGCACGTCCCCCGGCTGCCCCAGTGCGCTGACCTGGCGTTCGAAGACGGCATTGAAGCCATAGTCGTTGCCCACAGCCGTCATGATGGAAGTGTCGGTGTTCAGGCAGATGCCGGCCAGCGGGAGCCGTTCGCGTTCGAAACGGCCGATGAGTTCGGCGATGAAGTGCTGGGCATCGGCCGCCGATCCCCCGTTCCCGCAGGCGAGGATCCGGGCATTATTGGTAAGGGCCCCGAACAGCAACTCCACTCCGGCGGAAAGTGCCGGTGCCAGCTCGCGCGCGCTGGCCCGGAAGGCATCGACGGCGTCGTCAAAGTGCGACGTCATGCGGGAAGTCATGTCCATGGCCGATTATCGCATGAGCCGCCGGCCTCTGTGGAGGTGAACGTAACAGAATCCGAGCTGGATTCCTTCATGCGGCATCCAGGCGAAAGGCATTTCGAATCCAGGTCAATTGGTCCCCGTCCACGGCCACGACATCGAAGCGGCAGACCGGCGTTCGAGGCACGCCGGTCTGGCGGACGATCCTGGGAAGGAAATATTGAGCCGTGCGGATCAGGCGGCTCTGTTTGCGCCGGTTTACACTGGCGGCAGCTCCGCCGTAGGCACTGTGGGTCCGCTGGCGGACTTCCACGAAGACCAGGGTGCCGACGTCCCATGCGACCAGGTCGATCTCTCCGGCGCGGCAGTGCAGGTTGGCGGCCAGGACGTGCAATCCCCGGGCTTCCAGAAAGCGGGCGGCCAACTGTTCCGCGGCATGTCCCTGGAGCTGGGTGTTCGATCCGGCCATCAGGCCGGCGCATCCCGCAGCCGCCGGGGTGGCGTGCTGGCGGCGTCGCAAACGCTTTGCGGCCAATTTCTGGGCCTGGCGGGCGGTGTCGTAGGGGTCGTCGCTCATGGCTGGAGCTGGCAAAGGAAGATTCAAGTATGAACGACCCACTCGACTGGGAAAATGCCGAAGTGACGTGGAAACGTCACGCCGAACAGGTGGTGGCGCAGAGCTGGCCGCCCGCGTGCCTCTACGTCGTGGCGACTCCCATCGGCAATCTCGCCGACATGAGTCTGCGGGCGTGGCAGGCATTGCGGGGATGCGATGCGGTGGCGGCCGAGGACACCCGTACGACACGGACGCTGCTGGACGCCTGGGGGATCCGGACGCCTCTCCTGGCGGCGCATCGCCACAACGAGCAGCAGGCAGCCGACGCCATCGTTCAGCGGTTGGCCGAAGGTCAGCGGGTGGCACTGGTGTCCGACGCCGGCGCGCCAGCGGTCAGCGATCCAGGCGCGCGCATCGTGCGCTGCGTCCGCGCGGCCGGCTACCGGGTGGTGCCGCTGCCCGGCCCCAGCGCGGTCGTTGCGGCCCTGATGGCCAGTGGGGCCACTTCAGACGATGCGCCCGGGTTTGCCTTTGCCGGGTTCCTGCCGAGCAAGCCCGCAGCCCGTCGCAAGTGGCTGGCGCAGTGGCTGGCGTGGCCCGTGCCGGTCGTGTTCTTCGAGACCCCGCACCGGCTGGGAGCCGCACTGGACGATCTGGTGCAGGTTGGAGGGCCCGACCGGCTGCTGACGCTGGCGCGTGAACTGACCAAACGTTTCGAGGAAATCTGTACTCTGCCGGTGGCCGAGGTCCGCGACTGGCTGGGGGCCGATGCCCACCGGGGGCAAGGGGAATTCGTGCTGGTGATGCACGCGCCGCCGCCACGGAACGCATTGGACGAAGCCCTCTCGGCCGAGCAGGAACGTTTGATGACGGCCCTGCTCGCTGAACTGTCGGTCCGCGATGCTGTACGTATCGGCGTGCGGGCGACGGGCCTGCCAAGGGATCAGTTGTACGACTGGGCCCTGGCGCGGAATCGGGACGAGCAAGCCGCCGATTCGTGATGAAGAGGCCGCCGGTCCATTCGTCCGATCCGGCGGCGATGGGGCCGGCCCCTGGTTCACCGAACCGGACCCCGATTCAGCTCAGTTCGGTTTCGCGGAAGGAGCACACCGTGTAGACGGGCAATCCGGAGTCGCGGACGGTCTGGGAGCCCTTCAGGTCGGGCAGATCGATCATGGCGGCTGCTTCGGCGACGTTGGCCCCCAGGCGTTGCAGCAGCCGGGAGGCAGCCAGCATCGTGCCGCCGGTGGCGATCAGGTCGTCGATCAGCAGGACACGTTGGCCGGGACGCACCGAGTCCATGTGCATTTCGACGGTGGCGTTGCCGTATTCCAGGGAGTAGGTTTCGGAGACCGTCTTGTAGGGCAGCTTGCCCTGCTTGCGCACGGGGACGAACCCCAGTTTCAGCTCGTACGCCAGCACAGCGCCGATGATGAAGCCGCGCGCATCGATGCCGGCGACCAGGTCCAGCCGCTGGCGCATGTACCGGTAGACAAACAAATCGATCAGGACGCGGAACGCCTGCGGATCCTGCAGGACGGGCGTGATGTCGCGGAACATGACCCCGGCCTTGGGCCAATCGGGCACCGTACGTATCGTCTCCCGGATATATTGGGCCGGATCGGTTTGCATGACTGCATCCTGTGTAGGCAAAGGCGGTCACAGTTTAACAAGCCTGGCGTCCCGTTCGGTTGATCCTGATGTTTGAATTCGGCGCCTGCGCCACCCATACTGCGTTGCACATCCTCGTGATGGCCCTTGCCATCACTGCGGTTCGCGCCTTGTCTGGATGACGCATGCATCCGAATTCAAGGACACAAACCGACCGAACGGGACACCAGGCCGCACCGGGTCCGGTCCTTTCAGCGTTGCCGGTCACGATCGCGGCCGTTCCGCTTAAAATCGAGAGATGCATGCTCATCCCCGCCTCCTGCCGGAGGCCATACGCGCCAGTGCCGCGCACACGTTCGCCATCGAAATCCAGGCCTTGCAGGCCCTGCAGGGCCGTATCGACGCGCGCTTCGAAGAGGCGGTAGCCCGGATACTAGGGTGCCCGGGCCGCGTAGTAGTCACGGGAATCGGCAAGTCGGGCCATGTGGCGCGCAAGATCGCCGCGACGCTGGCCTCGACCGGAACCCCCGCCTTCTTCATGCACGCGGCAGAGGCCATCCATGGCGATCTGGGCATGCTGACGGGCCAGGACATCCTCCTGGCAATCTCGTATTCGGGATCGGCGCAGGAGCTCATCACCATTATTTCCGTGGCCAAGCGGATGGGCACGCAGATCATCGCCATGACCGGGCACCCGGACTCTGAACTGGCTCTGAGCGCCGACCTGTCGCTGGATGCCGCCGTGGATCAGGAGGCTTGCCCTCTGAATCTTGCGCCGACGGCCAGCACCACGGCGGCGCTGGTGCTGGGCGACGCCATTGCGGTCGCCTGCCTGGAGGCGCGCGGCTTCAATCGGGACGATTTCGCCCGGTCGCACCCCGGCGGAGCCCTGGGCCGCCGCCTCCTGACGTCCGTGTCCGACGTCATGCGGACCGGGACTGCCTTGCCCCGAGTGCGGCCGGATACTCTCATCCCCGATGCGCTGACCGAGATGTCCTCCAAGGGCATGGGAATGGCGATCGTCCTCGAGAACCGGCGACCTGTCGGGATTTTCACCGACGGGGACTTGCGCCGCGTCATCGCGCAGCATGGCGACATCCGCAAACTGCCGGTCTCCATTGGCATGAGTCACCATCCAAAGTCGATCGCCGCCGATGCGCCCGCGATCGAGGCCGCGACGGTCATGGATGCGAACAAACTCAATCAGATGCTGGTTCTGGATGGCGACGGGCTATTATTGGGTGCCTTGCACATGCATGATCTTCTCGCCGCGAAGGTAATCTGATGAACGAGCTGCCCGGTTTCTCCCACCCCGCCGAAGCCCAGATTCTTGCGCTCGTCCCGACCAGCGTGCGCGACCGTGCGCGCGCCGTGCGCATGATGGTGTTCGATGTGGACGGCGTCCTGACCGATGGCAGCCTCTGGTATGCCGAACACGGCGAGGCCGTCAAACCGTTCAATGCGCTGGACGGCCACGGCCTGCGGCTGCTGCGCGAGCAAGGCATCCGAGTGGCCTGGATCAGTGGGCGCAACAGCGCCATTACGGCCCGCCGTGCCGCGGAGCTGGGCATTGCGCCGGTCCTCCAGGGGACTCGCGACAAGATCGCGGCGCTGGAGGGCCTGGCCCGCGAAGCGGGTCTGGCGCTGGGCGACCTGGGATTCATGGGCGACGACATCATCGATCTGCCCGCGCTGCAGCGCGTAGGCTTTGCAGCCAGCGTCCCCAATGCCCCGGCGTACGTCAGCCAGGCGGTTCACTGGGTAGCGGCGCGCCCTGGCGGGAGCGGGGCCGTGCGTGAATGCTGCGATCTCATCCTGGCGGCGCAAGGGCGTCTCGGAGCCTGTTTGACGGCGTCGCTTTCGACGCTGGGCGGAGCCATTCAATGAAAGACCGCCTCCCCAGCCTGGTAGCGGTGGCGTTGCTGGCGCTGCTGGTGCTCGGTACCTGGTGGGCTTCCGATTACACGTTGCGCTCCATTCAAGTCGATCCGCCGCGCAAGATGACGCACGAGCGGGACTCCTGGTCCGATCACTTCGTGATGGTCCGCACCGGACCCGAAGGGTACGCCATCAACCGGCTGGAAGGGACCGCAATGGACCATTTCCCCGACACAGACAGCTATGAGATCACGATGCCCAAGGCGGTGGATCATCAGCCGGGCAGCCCGACGACGGTGGGGACGGCCGAACGCGGCACCCTGGACCAGCACGGCGATCGCATCGTGCTCAATGGCAGCGCCCACTTGCGGCGCCTGCCCACGGCCGAACACCAGCTCCTGGACGTGCGCAGTGACCAGCTCGTCATCGAACCCAATCGCGATCTCGTGCACACCGATCATCCGGCGCTGGTGGTCAATGGCCATTCCACCTTGCGCGGCCGAGGCATGCGCTACGATAACCGTACCCGGCAATTGACCGTGACGGCCGCCAGCGATGTGAAGATCTCTGGCGAAGACCGGGCCCGCAACGCCGGTTCAAAGAAGACCGAAGAACCATGAAAACCCTGTCCCTTGCCTTGTCCGCCGCGTTGATCCTGGGTACCTTCGCTGTGCCCGTGCAGGCAGCGGCCCCCGCGAAGACCTCGGCTTCCGAGAAGACGTCGGTTCCCGCGAAAGCGGCCGAGGAACCGGATACGGTCGTGCTGTCGGACACCTTGCACTATGACGACGTCACCAAGACCAGCACTTTCACGGGCAATGTGGTGTTGACGCGCGGGACGATGACCTTGCGGTCGGACAAGCTGGTCACGCGCGAGGACGCACAGGGAAATCAGTCGGGTACCGCCACTGTCGACAAGGGGCACCTGGTGAATGTCCGCCAGGAAAATCCCGAGAAGTTCGAAACGCTGATCGGTCAGGCGACGGTCGTCCGGATGATCTGCGGCCAGGCGTTCGACAACGTGCGCGGGGCGCGCATTGTCTACCACCAGAAATCGGCGACCTACGAGGCTTTTGGCGGCAAGGACTCCGCTGCCGCCGGCGGGCGTGTCCGGTCGCTGGCACAACCTCAGTCGCGTGTCGACCAGGCGATCGCCAAGTGCCGCGCGAAGCGTCCGTGAGTCCGATGGCCCTCTCCGTGTCTTCCAGGCCCGATTCCGCTTCGGATTCCGTTCTCTCCGAGTCCTCCCGCGACACCCGCGCGACTGGCAGTCTGCAGGCGGTGGGGCTGGGCAAGAGTTTTGGCCGGCGTGCCGTGGTTCAGGACGTCTCGCTGTCGGTGGACAGCGGCGAAGTGGTGGGGCTGCTGGGCCCCAACGGTGCGGGCAAGACCACCAGCTTCTACATGATCGTGGGGCTGATTCCGGCCGACACGGGGCGCATTCTGATCGATCACCATGACGTGACCGGCATCCCCATGCACCGCCGCGCGCGGCTGGGGCTATCGTACCTGCCGCAGGACGCCTCGGTGTTCCGGCGGCTGACCGTGGAGCAGAATATCCGTGCGGTGCTGGAACTGCAGCGTGATACCGAGGGCCATGGACTTTCGTCGGCTGCGCTCGAAGAGCGGCTGGAGGCGCTGATCGACGAACTGCAGATCGAGCATATCCGGCGCAACATGGCAATTTCGTTGTCCGGAGGCGAGCGGCGCCGGGTGGAGATCGCGCGGGCGCTGGCAACGCATCCCCGATTCATCCTGCTGGACGAGCCCTTTGCGGGGGTGGATCCCATCGCGGTGATCGAAATCCAGCGCATCGTGCAGTTTCTGAAGGGCCGCAATATCGGTGTGCTCATCACCGATCACAATGTGCGCGAAACGCTGGGGATCTGCGATCGCGCCTATATCATCAGTGAAGGCAAGGTCCTGACCAGCGGCCATCCCAGCGAGATCGTGGACAACGAGGCCGTGCGTCAGGTCTACCTGGGCAAGAACTTCCGAATGTAGGTCCGGACCGCCGAGGCTGCCGCCACCGGTTCGCTGCAATCCTTCCATCTTACACTGCGCGAGGGCACTTGATGTGCCCGCAGCTGTCTGTACACTGAAACCACCATCACTTCATCGGGAGGCCTTCTCTTCATTCATACGGGTTCCGCTGGAACCTCACCTGTATTTCCGCAAGGAGTCTGCACTATGAGCCTGACAATCACCGGTCGTCATCTGGAAATCACCCCGGCCATTCGCGAGTATGTCTACACCAAGACAGCGCGTGTCCTGCGACATTTCGACCAAGTCATCGATTCACAGGTCATGTTGTCGGTCCAACCCTTGAAGCACACCGCCGAAATGACGATGCGCCTGCGCGGCAAGGACCTGCATTGCGAAGCCACGGACGAAAATCTGTATGCGGCCATCGATCTGCTGGTCGATAAAGTCGACAGGCAGGTCATCAAATACAAATCCAAGGCTCAGACTTACATTCACCTACCTCCGAAACGGCAGGTGGCCATGGCCACCGAATGAGGCTGGAATCATGCCGTAACGCGTCTTCCTATGGGTCCGGCCATTCGCGAATCTGACGATTCGAATGGATCAGACATCAGGACCAGCAGGAAGAACCACCGGGCCCCGGGCACTGTATCCGGGGCCTTTGCTTTGGCCGGCGGCGCGCTTCGCCAACTATAATGGCCTTCATGACTCTCACGCCGCGCATCCTGCCGCCCACCAACGTGATACTGGACTTGGCGGCCACCAGCAAGAAACGTGCCTTCGAACAGGCGGGTCTCCTGTTCGAGAACAACCAGGGTGTCGCCCGCATGTCGGTGTTTCACAGCCTGCTGGCGCGTGAACGCCTGGGTTCGACGGCCCTGGGCCATGACGTGGCCGTGCCACACGGGCGATTGAAGGACTTGCGCGAGCCTCATGCCGCCTTCATACGCCTGGATCGTCCTATCCGGTTTGACGCGAATGACGGGCGCACGGCCCGCCTGTTATTCTTCCTCCTGATCCCTGAAACCGCGACCCAGATGCATCTGGATCTGCTCGCAGGGATTGCGCGCCTGATGTCGGACCCGACTCTGCGCCAGGCGCTGCTGCAGTCCACGGATCCATTGGAGGTCCACCACCTGATTCTCGCGGGCGCGAGCGCCCCGTCGACCGAACATGCTGAGCATCCAAGAGCTGATTCGTGATAATGCCGAAAAGATCGCCTTTTCCTGGATCGCAGGACAGGATGCGGCGGGCGTGCGCACGTTGCCGGAGGCGGGCGGCACGGCCGCCGATCTGATCGGCCACCTGAATCTGATTCACCCGGGGCGCATCCAGGTCTTTGGTGCCGAGGAGATGTCCTATTACCAGCGGCTGGATGCCAAACGGCGGCTGCATCATCTGGATGACCTGGTGGCGGGGGGTGTCCCCGCCATCATCCTGGCCGCCCAGACATTGCCCCCGGATGACCTGAAGGCATATTGCGAGACCCACGAGATCCCGTTGCTGGGCACGCCCGTCGATGCGTCGTTGCTCATTGACCTCCTGCGGATCTATCTGGGCAAGCGCATGGCGCCCAAGACGCTGGTCCACGGCGTTTTCATGGACGTGCTGGGGCTGGGCGTGCTGATCACCGGGGAGTCGGGCCTGGGCAAGAGCGAACTCGCGCTGGAATTGATTTCCCGGGGCCATGGCCTGGTGGCTGACGATGCCGTGGAGCTTTCCCGCACGGCCCCGAATTTCGTCGAGGGGCAATGTCCGGCGCTGCTGCAGAATCTGCTCGAAGTCCGGGGCCTGGGGCTGCTCGACATTCGGACCATCTTTGGCGAAACGTCGGTGCGGCGCAAGATGAAGATCAAGCTCATCGTGCACTTGGTGCGCATGACGCCCGAGACGTTCGAACGGCTGCCGACCCAGGATCAGTACGAAGATATCCTGGGCATCCCCGTGCGCCGCGTCATGCTGCAGGTGGCGGCGGGCCGTAACCTGGCCGTGCTGGTCGAGGCGGCCGTGCGCAATACCATCCTGAGCCTGCGGGGCATCGATACCATGGGCGAATTCATCGAGCGCCAGGCATTGGCCATCATGGAGAACAGTCGCGAGCCCACGCCATGAACAGCTCGAACCTTTTGCGCTCCGGCGTCGCGCCATGCTGAACATCGTGCTCATCACCGGTATCTCCGGGTCGGGCAAATCGGTGGCCTTGCGCATGCTCGAGGACACCGGTTACACCTGCGTGGACAATCTGCCCGTGCGGTTCCTGCACGAATTCATTGCCAGCACGCAGGAATCCGGGCTGGATCGCGTGGCGGTGGCCATCGATGTACGCACGCCGGGCGATCTGGATGACCTGCCGGGGATTCTCACCAGCTTGCGCGCCCAGGGGATGGCGCTGCACGTGGTCTTTCTGGACGCCGACGATCAGACACTGATCCAGCGCTATTCGGAGTCGCGGCGCCGGCATCCGCTGAGCGACCGGCTGCAGCGAGAGGGCCGGGACAGTTCACTGCAGAGCTGCATTGCCCGCGAGCGCGAGCTGCTCGCGCCGCTGCGGGACCAGGAGCACGTGATCGACACGTCCGACCTGACGCCGGGCCAGCTCAGGAGCTGGGTGCGCGACCTGGTGCAGGTGGACAAGGTGGCCGTGGTGCTGACGTTCGAGTCGTTTGCCTACAAGCGTGGGGTCCCCTTCGACGCCGACCTGGTGTTCGACGTGCGCTGTCTTCCCAATCCGCACTATGACCCGCAGTTGCGGCCGCTTACCGGCCGCGACGCGCCTGTGGCTGACTGGCTGGCCCAGTTCGGCAGTGTGGGGGCGATGGTGGATGATATTGCGGGATTCATCCGCAAGTGGCTGCCGCTGTATCAGCAGGACACCCGCAACTACCTGACTGTGGCGATCGGCTGCACGGGCGGGCAGCATCGCTCGGTCTATGTGGCCGAACAGCTGGCGCGGCGCTTTGCCGACCACTCCCCGCTGCTGATTCGCCATCGGAATCCGCTGCTGCAGCAGCCCGTGCAGCCATGAGCCGGCCCTTTCGCCGCCTCGCGCTGGGTCTGTGCTGTGTGACATTGGCCGTCCTCGCCGGCTGCGCTTCGCGGGGGCGTTACTACGGCAGCGACGGCATAGGCGACCACATCCCGGCCAACATTGCGGCCATTCCGGATGCTGTCCCGCGGATCGAACATCCCGCGCCGGCGAACTTCCGGCCCTACGAGGTGTTCGGCGTGCAATATGTGCCGCTGGCCGAGAATCAGCCCTATCGCAAAGAGGGCATAGCGTCCTGGTATGGCCGCAAGTTCCACGGAGAAAGGACGGCCAATGGCGAGACCTACGACATGTACTCCATGACGGCGGCGCATCCGCTTCTGCCGGTGCCCAGCTACGCCCGGGTGACCCGCGTCTCCACCGGTAAATCCGTCATCGTGCGCATCAACGATCGGGGACCTTTCCATCCCGGGCGGATCATCGACCTTTCCTATGTGGCGGCTGCCAAGCTCGGACTCGTCGGGCCGGGCAGCGGCGAAGTGATCGTGCAGGCCATCACCAATGCCGACATCCTGGCCGGAAATTACAAGAATCCGTCGCCGGTATTGCTCGCCAGCGCCGCCTCTTCGCCGGCACCGGTGACCGCGGCCGCGCCCGCACCTTTGCCGGCCCACGACCCGATACCGGTCCCCGCCATGTCCGCTGCGCGGCCATCGTCTTCCTCGCCGACAGCCAGTGCGGCGCAGGCGGCGGCCATCATGGGCCGTGACGGGTCCGCAGCGGATGGCGGCTCCGTCTATCTGCAGTTCGGAGCGTTTGCGTCCGCTGTCAACGCCCAGGCGTTTTCCCAGCGCATCAACGCTCAGATCGGTACGGGACATACGGCTGTGACTTACCAGGCGTCGCTCTACAAGGTCCGGATGGGACCGTATGCCTCGCGTGACGAGGCTGCCGAAGCGGCGTCCGTCCTTGCACGGACCGCCGACGTCAATCCGGTCGTCGCGTCCGACTGAGGGGCCCTCGGCGGGGGTCAGTCCCTGGCCGGTTTCCGCCGTTGCGCCCGGAACGTCACAGCCATTGACTGACCCAGGGCCATGCGTGCGCCAGCGCGGCCGTCAAGGCGACATAACGCAGACATTTGCCGATTGCCATGTAGGCGACGCAGCGCCAGAACGGCAGCTTCAGCCAGCCGGCCACGGCGCACAGCGGGTCTCCCACGGCCGGCAGCCACGATAGCAACAGGGCGGGCGGCCCGAAGCGCCGGAACCAGCCTGTCGTCAGGGCGTGCCAGCGGCCGCCCGTCATGGGGCCTTCGCCCCGGAGTGGTTTCTCGGTTTCGACGCGGGCATCGCCGAGCGGGTGCGCGGGGCCCGGGTGCTTGTCCCGCCAGGCCTGGTAGGCGGATTCGGCGCCGGCGCCCATGGCGTAGGTGATGGCTCCTCCCACCGTGTTGCCGAGGGTTGCGGCAAATATGGCCGGCCAGAACATGTGCGGCGCCATCTGCACATAGGCAAACACGGCTGGCTCCGAGCCGAGTGGCAACAGCGTGGCCGAGACCAGGCTGATCAGGAATATTGCGGGCAGCCCGATGTTGGGCAGCGCAAGCGCCGCCAGCAAAGCGTGCATCGAGGACTGCACCCAGGTTTCCATGGTGCCCGGAGTTTGGCCTAGGGTCTCGCGGGGCTTCCGGCACCCGCCGGTCCGCCCCACAAGAACCGGTTCTTGCCGGCATGCTTGGCGGCGTACATGGCGGCATCAGCATGTTTGATGAGGTCGGCCGTCGCGAGGCCGTGGTTGGGGAAGAGGACGGCACCGATGCTGACCGAGATCGTGGCGGGCGTTCCTTCCAGTTCGAATGGTTTGCTCAGCGCCTCCAGGATGCTTTGCGCGATGACCTCGCATTCCACGCGGGTGTCCGGGCCTGCGAGGATGATGCAGAACTCGTCGCCGCCGAAGCGCGATACCGTATCGTCGGATCCCGCGCGCACGCAGGTCTCCAGGCGCCGTGCGACCTGCTGCAACAGCGTGTCCCCGACGCCGTGGCCGAATCGGTCGTTGATCTCCTTGAAGCCGTCCAGGTCCAGATACAGGACGGCGACGTGATGGTCGTGGCGTTGAGCCGTTTGCAGGGCGCGGTCGCAGCGCTCCTGGAACAGCAGGCGGTTCGGCAGGTCGGTCAGCGGATCATGCAGGGCCGCACGGGTGAGCCGCGCTTCGCTGGCGGACAGCGCCCTGGATACGGCCCGCTGGCGGGCCAGCAGCAACATGATGAAGGCGGCGAATGCCAGCAGCGCAAGGCTGGCATACGCCGTCATGGCGCGATAGCCGCCTTCCTGCTCGCTGATGGGAGCCAGGACTTCGCGCAGCGCCATTCCCACGGACACCATCACCGGATATCCGGCGACGGTCCTGTAGCTGATGATTCGCCGGATTCCATCGGTCGACGTACCGTCGTCGACGAAGTCGTCCTCGGGGTCCGCTTTTTCGCGCTGAAACCAGGGGAGATCCTTGGCGTCGATGCCGAACATGTTCTGGCCGCTGATCTTGCGTCCCAGCACGACGCCGTCCAGGGAGGCGAGTTCCAGCATGCCGTCGCGCCCCAGGTCGATCTCACGGTAGAAGCTGGTCAGGGTGTCGGGATCCACCGATAGCACCACCACGCCGCCAAAACTGCCGTCGGGGCGATTGATGCGCAGGGACATGGGGATGCGCCATTGTCCTGAGACGCGGCCCAGGACAGGACGATTGACGTAGAGGAGATCTTGCGTGTCGTTGCGCTGCGCGCGGAAGAACTCCCGGTCTGCGTAGTTGACCGGGCCGGTGTCCTGGCTGCTGTCGACGATGTTGCCGTGTTCGTCCACGATGCTGATGATGGTGAACGCCTGATCACGGATGACGCGCTGCGTGGACCAGCTCCGCAGATCCAGCGCGGTCCCCTGCAGCCGATACTGGGTGCGGACGAACGACATGACTTGTTCGGCGGCCTTCAAGGTGCGGGAAATATCCTGTTCGTAGGCGATGGCGATGTTGGCGTTGGCGCGCATGGCGGCGGCCACCGCCTGGCTGCGCTCGAACGTGATGCGCTGGTTCAGCGCCAGCCACAGGCCCATGATGGCCAAGCCGAAAATGAGCAGGATCAGGCTGTTGACGAGTGTGCCGCTGAGGCGGCGCGACGCTCTATAGGGGGGAGCGGCGTTTTCGGTAACGCTTTGGTGTCGTGTCCATTTCATGAAGAAGGAGGTGGTGCGGCGGTGTGGCGGGTCGATCCAATGGTGAGACTGTAACGGCAGTTGGAGAGCACGTCGAGTCCCTCCGCGCCTCGTTTCACGGTCACGCGCCGTACGGGCCGGGCGAACCCTGTGATATTCTTTTCGACTTTCACTCACCTTTTGTAGCTGCGGCTGTCATGTCCGACGATTACCTGAAGCGCATTCTGACGTCCAAAGTCTACGACGTCGCTCACGAGACTCCGCTGGACTTGGCTCCCCGTATTTCCAAGCGCATCGGCAATACGGTGCTGCTCAAGCGCGAAGACACACAGCCCGTGTTCAGCTTCAAGCTGCGCGGGGCCTACAACAAGATGGCGCACCTGACGCCCGAAGAACTCAAGCGTGGCGTGATCGCGGCTTCGGCGGGAAATCATGCACAGGGTGTGGCGCTGTCCGCGAACCGCCTGAAATGCCGGGCGGTGATCGTGATGCCGATCACTACGCCGCAGGTCAAGATCGACGCCGTGCGCGCATTGGGCGCGGAGGTGGTGCTGTTTGGCGACAGCTTTACGGATGCTGCCGAGCACGCCGCCGAACTCCAGGCCCGGGATGGCCTGACGTTCGTCCACCCGTTCGATGATCCGGATGTGATCGCGGGCCAAGGTACGGTCGGCATGGAGATTCTCCGCCAGCATCCGGGCCCTATTGACGCTGTCTTCGTGGCCATCGGGGGCGGTGGCCTGATTTCGGGGGTGGCCGCGTACATCAAGCAGCTTCGGCCGGAAATCCAGGTGATCGGCGTGCAGACGGTCGATTCGGACGCGATGGTACGCAGTGTGAAGGCGGGCCGGCGGCTGAAGCTCGCGGACGTGGGTCTGTTTTCCGATGGCACGGCCGTCAAGCAGGTGGGCCAGGAGACCTTCAAACTGGTGCGGGAGTACGTGGATGATTTCGTCACGGTGGACACCGATGCCATCTGTGCCGGAATCAAGGACGTTTTCCAGGACACCCGCAGCGTCCTGGAGCCCGCCGGGGCGCTGGCGCTGGCCGGGGCCAAACGCTACGCCGCGCAGCAGAAGTGGAAGGGCAAGACGCTGGTAGTCATCACGTGCGGCGCCAATATGAATTTCGACCGCCTGCGTTTTGTGGCCGAGCGGGCTGACGTAGGGGAAGCACGAGAGGCCTTGTTCGCCATCACGCTGCCTGAAAAGCGCGGCAGCTTCCGGCGCCTGTGCGAGGCGGTTGGCAGCCGTTCCGTGACCGAGTTCAACTACCGGATCTCGGACCCGGAGACGGCACATGTTTACGTAGGCCTGCAGATCCGTTCCGAACCCGAGATCGAGAAGCTGGCCGGCCATTTCCGCAAGGAAGGCTTTCCGACGCTGGATCTGACCGGCAATGAGATGGCCAAGACGCACCTGCGCTACATGGTGGGCGGCCGGTCGGGGCTGGCCCGCAACGAGGTGCTGTATCGCTTCGAGTTTCCGGAGCGTCCGGGCGCCTTGGTGAAGTTCCTGGGGGCCATGAACCCGGACTGGAACATCAGTCTGTTCCACTATCGCAATCAGGGCGACGACTACGGCCGCATTCTGGTGGGCATCCAGGTCCCCCCCGAAGACAAGAAAGTCTTCAAGGATTTCCTCGCGACGCTGGGCTACCCCTACTGGAGCGAGACGGACAATCCGGCGTATCGGCTCTTTCTGTAGCCAGGTCTCCAGCCTCCCAGCCCGGCGCTGCTTGGGGGCTTCGAGCCGTCAGGCGGCCTGTTGCGGAGAGTCGGGATCTCGAAAGGCCGCGGAACACACACGGCTGGCGGGAAAGAGGATGGCGAAGGTGCTGCCTTCGCCCAGGATGCTCCGGATGTCCAGTCGGGCGCCATGGCGCAGCGCCACATGCTTGGCGATGGCCAGGCCCAGGCCGGTGCCGCCCGTTTCCCGGGAACGGCCACGGTTGACGCGGAAGAACCGCTCCGTCAGCCGCGGGATGTCGTCGCTGTCGATGCCGATGCCGGTGTCTTGCACGCTGTAGATCGCGCCGCCATCAGGCGAGGACGCCCAACGGGTGGTGATGGTGCCGCCCGCCGGCGTGTAGCGCACGGCATTCGTGATCAGGTTGCCCACAGCTGAGGCGAGCTCGGTGTCCTTGCCCAGAAGGCCCACGCTCTCGTCCAGATGGGAGATGAATTGATGTTGTCCGCCGGACAGCACGCGGGCCTGCTCCAGCGCCGTCCGGATCAGCTCGGCCATGGGAACGGGTGCGCCTTCGCTATTGGGCGTGGACTCCAGCGAGGATAACGTCAGGAGGTCGGCTACCAGCGCCTGCATGTTGTGAGCCTGCTGGGCCATCAGTGTCAGGTAGTGGCGCCGCTCGTCGGCGCTCAGTGCGTCCGCGGGCATGTCCAGCAGCGTTTCGACGAAACCCGACAGGACCGTGAGTGGCGTGCGCATCTCATGGGAAACATTCGCCACGAAGTCCTTGCGGATGTTCTCCAGGCGCTCGATCTGCGTGATGTCGCGCGTCACCATCAAGAACTGCCCGACCCCGTACGGCGCCAGGTGCAGCATCAGGGTGCGGGTCTGGCGGCCCTGTCCCAAATGCAGCGTCAGCGGCCGGTCCCAGGTCTCCTGACTGGCATAGCGCGCGAATTCGGGAGCGCGCACCACATTCAGGATGCTGTGCCCCCGATCCTGTTCCGAATTCAGGCCCAGGTGTCCCGCTGCTGTCTGATTGCACCAGAGCAGGGACTTGTCAGGCGCCAGCGTCAGTGCCCCATCGGGCAAGGCTTCGGCGGCCAGTAGCGCGCGATGAAAATTGCGGGAACGCTCCTGCAGGTCCAGCCGGTTCTGCTTCAGTTTGCGGTAGATCGGCGCCAGGATCTCGTCCCATGGGCCGACCGATGGGGGAGGCGGCTGGTCGATGTGCTTCACCCAGCGGGCGATGCGAGAGAGCTGCAGGCCGCTGACCAGTACCATCAGCAGCAGCCCCATGGCCAGGACCGCCCATCCGGTGGCCGGGCCCAGCCAGGCGCCGAGCAACCAGCCGACGAGGGCCAATAATGCGATGGTGATCAGGGTCTTGCTCATTGTTCCCGTGAGGTGCTGAAACGGTAGCCCGCACCGCGGATGGTGTGGATGTAGTAGTCCAGTCCCGCAGGCGACAGCGCTTTGCGCAGGCGTCGGATGTGGACATCCACCGTGCGTTCTTCGAGGAAGACGTGGTCGCCCCAGATGTGGTCCAGAAGTTGCCCGCGGCTGTAGATGCGGTCTGCGTGCGTCATGAGAAAGTGTAGCAGGCGAAATTCGCTGGGCCCCATGGGCAGCGGCCGGCCACCGCCCACGATGCGCCTGGCCTGGGGGTCCAGTTGCAACTCGCCCATCTGGATCGGATCGTCCGCAAGCTGGGGCGCCCGGCGGCGCAACAAGGACCGGATCCGGGCCAGCAGCTCGCGTGGGGAGAAGGGCTTGGTGATGTAGTCGTCCGCCCCCGCCTCCAGGCCGTCCACCTTGTCCTGCTCCGCGCCGCGCGCCGTCAGCATGATGAGCGGAATGTCGCGCGTGCGCTCCGTACCCCTGAGTTGCCTGGCCAACCGGATGCCCGGGATATCGGGCAGCATCCAGTCCAGGAGGATCAGGTCCGGCACTGCCCGCCCGATGATCGCCTGCGCGGCCGCGGCATCGGCGGCGGTCTGCACCGTATAGCCGGCGTGCCGCAGATTGACGCTCAGCAGTTCCTGGATGGCCGGTTCGTCTTCAATGATCAGAATCGTGGCGGGCATGGAAACGCCTGGCTTCGGAGGTTTGCGCAAATCGGCCCATGATACGGGACCCTTGTTGCAGTGATGTGACGATGGGCGCGCGCCCTGCGTCAGGCCGGTCCTGGGGGAATGCGGTACGATACCCGGATCATGAATGATACTTCCCATGACGCTGGCCAGGAGCCGCAGACCCACTTTGGCTTTCAGACGGTCCGCGAGACCGAAAAGGCACGTCGGGTGGCCCAGGTCTTTCATTCGGTGGCCTCGCGCTACGACCTGATGAACGACATCATGTCGGGCGGGCTGCACCGGATCTGGAAGGCCTTTGCCATCGGGCGAGCCCAGGTGCGCCCCGGGATGAAGGTCCTGGACATTGCCGGCGGCACCGGGGATCTCGCAGGCGCATTCGCCCGCCGTGCCGGGGCGACGGGCGAGGTCTGGCTGACCGATATCAACGATTCCATGCTGCGCGTGGGCCGTGATCGCCTGCTGGATCGCGGCAGCGTGACGCCGGTCGCGGTCTGCGACGCAGAATGCCTGCCGTTTCCGGACGGCTACTTCGATCGGGTCTCGGTGGCGTTCGGCTTGCGCAACATGACGCACAAGGACCGCGCCCTCGCTGAAATGCGCCGGGTCCTCAAGCCGGGCGGCAAACTGCTCGTGCTGGAGTTTTCGCGCGTCGCGCCTGTGCTGGCACCGGTCTACGACTGGTATTCCTTCCATGTGCTGCCCCGGATGGGGCGGCTCATCGCCTCCGACGAAGACAGCTACCGCTATCTGGCCGAATCCATTCGCATGCATCCGGATCAGGAGACGCTGGCCGGGATGTTGCGCACGGCCGGCTTGGATCGCGTGCAGTACTTTAATCTCGCGGCGGGCGTGGTGGCCTTGCACGAGGGGGTGCGGCTGGATTAGTCGCCGCCCTGATGGGCACCGGGAGCCGCGCCATCGCGGCTCTTTTTCTGCGCATCCGACACGAATCCCTATTCGCTTTTTTTACACGGTTGGTCCCGGCGATGTCTTGGTGCCGGGCCGGAATTATGGTAATTTGAGAGTTCATTAAGCTTTATGTAAGGTTTGCTCCGGGTTGCGTGTCGGCCGCCCGGTGCGCACAGGAGACTCCATGAATCTTCAATTGCCTCGCTGGTTGCTGGGTGCGCTGCTGATTGCGGCGGCGCTCATGATGCTGGCCGTGACCCAGGATGCCCATGCGCGTCGCTTTGGCGGCGGCATGAGCATGGGGCGCCAGTCCACCAACGTCATCAAGCAGCGTCAGGCGGTCACGCCCCCGGCCGCGCAGACTCCGCCGCGCACGGCGGCGCCGGCGGCGGCTGCGACCGGGCAGGCTGCAGCGGGTGCGTCGGCCAAGTCGGGCCTGTCTCGCTGGCTGGGACCCATTGCGGGCATTGCCGCCGGCCTGGGGATCGCCGCCTTGCTCTCCAGTCTCGGCCTTTCGGGGGCCTTCCTCGAATTCCTGTCCAGCGCGTTGCTGATTGGTCTGGTGGTGTTCGCCGTCCTGTATCTGGTACGCCGGCTGCGGGGGGCACAGCGGCCGCTGGCCGCTGCGGGGCCGGCCACGCACGCCAACAGTTATCGTGAAACCGCATCCCCTGCCGGTGGCTTCGGCGGGGCGGCAGCGCCGGCCTCGTCGGCGGGGGCTGCCCCCGTCATCGAATCGGTGCCGTCGACCGTACAGGACCCTAGCTGGTTCATCCCGGAAGGCTTCGACGTCCCGTCCTTCCTGACCCAGGCCAAGCAGCAGTTCATGCGCGTCCAGTCGCTGTGGGATCAGGGTGACCGCGACAGTCTGCGGGAACTGATGACGGATGATCTGCTGGCCGAAATCACGCCCCGTCTGCCGCAACCCGGCGAGCATAACCAGACCGACGTCCTGCTCTTGAATGCCGAGCTTCTGGGCATAGAAACCGTGGCCGGCGGGCATCTTGCCAGCGTGCGCTACTCCGGCATGGTCCGCGAGTCGGAGGGTGCGGAGGCTATCCGCATCGAAGAGGTCTGGAACCTCTACAAGGCTCAGGATGCCGGGTGGCTCCTGGCGGGCATCCAGCAGCTCGATCCGCGGTAGATCGACACTCTCGTGCGCGGGAACCGGTAAACTGGAGCCTTTCCCGGGTTCCAGTTTGCCGGGGCCGGACGTTCCCCGCGTATGATCATGCGTTTTCCCTTTTCGCCCCCTGTGCCCGCCGGCTTGCTGCTGCGCGGGCTCAATGCCTTGTTGAAACGCGAGCCCTGGGCGCGGGAGCGGCTGTCCGCTCATGCCGGAAAAGCACTGCGCATCGGCGTGGGCGATACGTGGAGCCTGCAGGCCACGGTGGGCTCTGACGGACTCTGGTTGCCCTGCGATTCCACTATCGTCCCCGATGTCACGCTCTCCATTCCCGCGGCGCACTTGCGCGAGCTCCCGCAAGTGTGGCGTGAGGAGGGCTTGTCGGGCGTGATCGGCTTGACCCGGATCGAGGGCGATGCGGGCCTGGCGCACCTGGTGTCGGACTTGGCGCGGACGCTGCGGTGGGACGTCGAGGAAGACCTGTCCCGTGTGGTGGGCGACGTGCTGGCGGTCCGCCTGGTGGCGGGCGCGCGTGAACTGCTGGCCGGCACCCGTCAGGCCCTGTCCCGGGCGCGTGACAACCTGGGGGAATACCTGGGTGATGAGTCCGGGCTGGCGGTGCGTTCCGACGAGTTCCTGACCTGGTCGCAGCGGCGCCAGTCGCTGGCGGATCGCCTGGACGGCCTTGAGCTGAGATTGCGCCGCCTGGAGCAGGCATGCTGATTTTCCTGCGCGTGGCCCATATCCTTTGGGTGTGCTTGCGCTATCGCCTGGACGAACTGGTGCTCTCCAGCATCCAGCACCCCTGGGCCCACTTCCTGCTGCGCATCGTATGTCTGGGGCGCAAGCCTCATCGCCCCCGGGGCGAACGCCTGCGGCGGACGCTGGAGACGCTGGGCCCCATCTATGTGAAGTTCGGCCAGGTGCTGTCGACACGGCGGGATCTGGTGCCCAAGGATATTGCCGACGAACTGGCCCGGCTCCAGGACCGCGTGCCGCCGTTCCCCTCGGATCAGGCGGCCGTCATCATCGAGGAGGCGCTGGGCGCCGCGCCGCAGGTGCTGTTTGCGCAATTTGACCGTGATCCGGTGGCGTCGGCCTCGATCGCCCAAGTGCACTTTGCCGTGCTGCACGACGGCCGCGCGGTCGCCGTCAAGGTGCTGCGGCCGGGGATGCGCGAGGCCATCGAGCGCGACTTGAAGCTGCTGCGGGTGTTGGCTGGCCTGGTGGAGCGCCTGGCGCCCGATGGCCGCCGGCTCAAGCCGCGCGAAGTCGTGGGCGAGTTCGACAAGTATCTGCATGATGAACTGGACCTGTTGCGCGAGGCCTCCAACTGCAGCCAGTTGCGGCGCAATTTTGGCCCGGACACGGGCCGCGCCCACCTGCTCGAGGTGCCGGAAGTCGTCTGGGAATATTGCTCCGGCCAGGTCTTCACGATGCAGCGCATGTATGGCGTGCCCATCAGCCACATCCCCCGCTTGCGGGAATTGGGCGTCGACATTCCGCTGCTCGCCCGGCAGGGAGTGGAAATCTTCTTCATGCAGGTTTTCACCGACGGGTTCTTCCACGCCGACATGCACCCCGGCAATATCCTCGTGTCCGACGAGCCGCGCACGCTGGGGCGCTACATCGCGCTCGATTTCGGCATCGTGGGATCGCTGTCCGAATTCGACAAGAACTATCTGGCCCAGAATTTCCTGGCCTTTTTCCAACGGGATTACCGCCGCGTGGCCCAGCTTCACATCGAGTCGGGGTGGGTGCCCCCCACCACGCGCGAAGAGGAACTCGAAGGCGCCGTGCGGGCGGTCTGCGAGCCCTATTTCGACCGGCCGCTGGCGGAGATCTCGCTGGGCCAGGTGCTGCTTCGCCTGTTTCAGACCTCGCGCCGTTTCAATGTCGAAATCCAGCCGCAACTGGTGTTGCTGCAGAAGACGCTGCTCAACGTCGAAGGGATGGGGCGCGAACTGGACCCCAGCCTGGATCTGTGGCAGACGGCCAAGCCGTTCCTGGAACGCTGGATGCACCAGCGGGTGGGATTCCGCGGCTTGCGCCAGCGTCTGGACCAGGAAGCGAGCCAGTGGGCACAGATCCTCCCGCAGCTCCCGCGGCTGGTCTATACCCGGCTGAATCATCCGGATCCGGGGCTGGCCATGCGGACCGAACTCGAGCGTCTGCGACGTGCACAGGAGCATTCGAATCGCCTGGTGGCCGTGTTGTGCGGCATTCTGGCCGTGGGGGTCGGAGTGGCGGTGTGGGCGCTGACGCGTGGAGCGGCCTTCTGATGGCGCCGCCCCGATTCATGTCCAAGATACTGGACCGGGCCGCCTGCGAGCAGGCGGTGCAAGGCGGGCGTCTCCCAAGACCCCTCGTCTTCACGAATGGCGTCTTCGATATTCTCCACCGGGGGCATGTGACCTACCTGGACCGGGCGGCGCAACTGGGCGCGACGCTGATCGTGGCCGTCAATACCGACGATTCCGTCAGACGCCTGGGCAAGGGAAGCGACCGGCCGCTGAACGGCCAGGACGACCGGGCGGCGATGTTGGCTGCATTGGGATGTGTGGACGCCGTGACGTGGTTCGCGGAAGATACGCCGCTGGCCTTGATCCGGGCGTTGAAGCCCGACGTGATCGTGAAGGGCGGCGATTACGACATGGAGACCTTGCCGGAGACTGCGGCGGTCCGAAGCTGGGGTGGCCGGGCCGTTGCGATCCCGTTCGAGCACCAGCGCTCTACCACTGATTTGCTGAAAAGGATACGCGACGGTCGCTGATCGGAACACGGCCGGGCGCATCACGCGCACACCCGCTGGCTGGCGCCTGGCGTGACGGCTGGCGCGATTCAGCTATTGGCCGGCTGCTTGATCGCCGCGGGCTCCGGGGCCGGTTCGAACTTGAACCGGGACCTGGACGTCCCACGCAATGGCTTCACGTAGGTGTCGAAGACCTGTACGGTTTCGAAATTGGCCGCGCTGGTACGCGTGATGCGGCAGGCGGTCATGATGGGGCTGCGCCCCACGACCACCACCAGCCGGCCACCGACCGCCAACTGGTACTTCAGGGAATCCGGAACGGTTGGAACCGAACCGGTTACCAGAATGGCATCGTATTCGGCCGTTCCCCAACCCGCATGGGCGTCGCCCGTTTCCACCGAGACATTGGAAATCTGGTTGCGGGCCAGATTGGCCTGTGCGAAGGCCGACAGCCGGCTTTCGAATTCGATGCTGGTGACCTGCTGGCAGAGGCGTGAGAGCAAAGCGGCCTGGTAGCCCGAACCCGTACCGATTTCCAGCACACAGTCGGTGGGGGTGAGCGTCAGCTCCGTGGCCAGTTTGGCTTCCAGCTTGGGCGAGAGCATGGATTCGCGCGTGTCCACCCCGTCGATGATCAGCGGCAATTCAGTGTCGGCGAATGCCAGCGCGCTCAGGTGCGGCGGAACGAAGCGTTCGCGCGGCGTGTCGAAGATAGCCTGCAGCAACCGCTCGTCATGGACGCCCCAGGTGCGAATCTGCTGTTCCACCATGTTGAATCGTGCACGGTCGGATTCGGCGATGTCATTGACGTTCATGTCGTGAAAAGCCAGAGAGTCGATGTTGACTGGATTATAGGCCAGGCGTTCATCCGCGCCTCGGCGCGCGGGCAGGGTGCGCCGGCGGGAATGCCGGGGTCGTCATGGGCCCGGACCACGGGGCGCCGTCAGGCGTTGGGCCACCATGCGTGGAAGTGCTGGACGGGGCCGTGGCCCGACCCCACTTGCAGCTGATCAGCAGCCGCGATGGCGCGCTCCAGGTAGGCTTTTGCCTGGCGCGCGGCCTCCGGTACGTCGTCCGTGCGTGGCAGCAGCGCGGCCAGCGCGGCCGACAGCGTACAGCCGGTGCCGTGCGTGTGGCGCGTCTCGATGCGCCGACCGGGCAATTCGATCATCCGATCGCCATCGTGCAGCAGGTCTATCGTGTCGTTTCCCGGCAGATGCCCGCCTTTCAGGAGCACCCAGCGTTCGCCGTGGTCACTCATGAGGCGTCGCAGACGCTCGGCCACGCGGCGCATGTCCTTCAGATTATCGACGGGGCTTTGATCCAGCAACACCCCGCCCTCGGGCAGGTTGGGCGTGATGATGGAAGCCAGTGGAACCAGTCCTGTGCGCAGGGCGTCCACCGCCTGGCGCTCCAGCAGATGGTCGCCGCTTTTGGCCACCATCACGGGATCCAGCACCAGATGGGCGGGCTTCCAGTGCGTCAGGCGATCCACCACCGTTCGAATGACACCGGCCTGGCCGAGCATGCCGATCTTGACGGCATCCACTCGAACGTCCGCAAACAGGGTGTCGATCTGTGCCGCGACGAAATCCGGCGGCACCGGGCAGATCTGCGTGACCGTTTGCGTGTTCTGGGCGGTCAGGGCCGCGATGATGGCCATGCCGTAGGCGCCCAGCGCGCTCATGGTCTTGACGTCGGCCAAAATGCCGGCCCCGCCGGAGGGGTCCACGCCGGCGATGGTAAGGGTGTTGGGGATCATGGTGTTACCGTGTCAGGTTCGGCCGCCAGCAAGCGGCCGGGTGGCGTTCGGCCTTTCGAGGGCCGTCCGGAGCCACCCCGGCAACCGCGTTCCCGTGCCGATCATGGTCGTTCGCCAAGCTTCGCGATTCGGCGCGGCGGGCAGAGATCTCTGAAGGATCTGTTCGGGCAAAATTGTATCGTGCGGGGCTACCACCCGCAATGTGGCGCGGCTTCGGCTCGCTGGATGCCGCCGACAGGGTAGCCCCGTTCTCATGCGGGTCGCTGCACTCGCGCGGGGAGTGTGATGCTGACGGTGAGACCGCTTCCGGTGTCGGAATCTGTGGCATCGAGCCGGATGACGGCGCCGAGCCGCCGGGCGATGGTCCCCACGATGGCGAGTCCCAGGCCCGAAC
>DATNAI010000325.1:0-2563 GCA_035572875.1 Castellaniella sp.
GGCCGTCGCGGTTGGGGCCTTCGATCACGGCATCATTGGGCACGTCGTACCATTGGCCCTCGATGCGGACGCGATAGTGGCCATCCTTGCTTTCCCAATCCACGTCCGAGAGGTGCGTTGCGTCCTTTCCTGGGCCTTCGCAGCAGGGGTGGCCGCCGACGCTTTGCAGACCCATGTACCAGCTATCCAATTCGGGCCGGGCGGCGTCATGCGCCCGCGCGATGCAGGTCGTGAGCGCGATCAGCCCAAGGATCGCCGTGCAGGCCAGAAGGCAGGCAAGCAAGGCCTGCGCCAGCGTCGGGGTGTCGTTGTCTTCCATGGAGGTGATGCTTTCAGGGAAGAGAAGGAAGGTTTGCTGTGGACTATGACCGGCGTGCGGAGGCGCGAGCCATCAGCACTTAAGCTTTCGAGCAAGGTGTTTGCTGATGGGGTGATCGCACACTGTCCGCACAACGGCGCTGGCAGGTAATTCACGTACTTCATGATGCTTCTAATGCTTCCCCAGAATCAGCTTCACCACCTCCACCGCCGACCACGACACGGCGGACACGCCGGCCAGAATGATGGTCCAGACGAAGGCCAGCATCTTCTTGGAGCCGATGTTTTCCCGATGATTGCCGGTCAGGCTCGCAACCGAAGGCTTCAGCTCCGATAGCTCCTTGGCGAGCTGATCGACGCGAAAGGTCAATCCGGCCATGCCGCGGATCAGTTCCTCGAATTTATCATAGAGGCGAGCCTGTCTCGTCCCGGCCTTCTCGTCCTGATGTTCCCATGTCTGCCGGAAGTGCTTGACCTCGCCTTCCAGCGCGCCAAGCCGTCCGTTCATCTCGTGCAGCCTGTCGCGCTCCGCATCCGTCATTTCATTCGAACCTTCCCCAAGGCAGAAGCGGCCCGGCGACGGCTCCCGTCACCGCCGGGCCGGACTCAGATGACGCCACGCTACCGGAAGTCGAAATGCTTCTGCAGGCCGACGCGGAACGTGATGTCGTTCGGCAGGCCCTGCTGCGATGGCGAGTCATAGAGCTGCGCGTAGCTCGACCAGCCCGACGAAATCACGGTATCGATCTCGCCGCCGGTCGCCATCACGGAAAGGCCGTGGCGCTGCACGCCGCCCATGATCATCGACGGCGTCGAAGCCGACAGGAAATTCGCCGATACCAGGTTGAGGAATGGATTCTGCGACGCAGCCGGCGCAGCCGTCGAAGCCGACGGGAAGAAATTGTAACCGATCTTGACGAACTCGGTGCCGACGAAGTTGCCGCCGGCCGGCTTCACCCCGCCGCTGGTGAATTCATAGCCGCCGGTCACCTCGATGCCCGCAAGCCACTGGCCCGACCAGACCTGATAACCGCCGCCCGCGAAGATATCGAGACCGTCGGAGAAGGCGCTGTTGGCGCCATTCTGCAGGATGTTGGGCGTGCCGGAATTGCTCTGGCCTGCGACACCAAAGACCGCATAGGCGCCGGAACAGTTGCCGGCAGTACAGGTCGCGGGCGCGATGATCGGATTGGTGAGTGCCTTGTTGATGGCCTTGACGGCCAAGTCTGCCCCCAGCGCCGGCGCCCCCGCCGCGAGAGAGAGCAGCGAGCAATAGAGTAGCGTTCGCAATTTCATATGCGTTCCCCAATTTTGAAGTGGATGGATGGATGAAGGACGCCCCCAAGCGCCCCGGAAGTCCGACTTACTTCGGCGGCCCGATCAGCGGCCCCGGCGCATTCGAGGAGATCGCCGCCTGTCCGGTCATGATCGTGGTGCCGATGAAGGCCAAGAGGTTGCACCAGCTCGTGATGTAGGGCGCCCAGGTGGGCGGCACGATGCCGGTCAGCGACACGGTGCCGTGGCCGACGGCCTGCTCGATGGTGACGATGAGGCCAAGGTACATGATGTATTTGGGATCGATGCCTTTGTTCATGGCGTTCTCCTAGTGCGGAATTTCAACGTGGGTTGACAGAATCGCGAACAGCAAATCCGGCGAGATATGATGGAAGGGCTTGGTCAGCGGCCAGCGGAAATAGCTCGCCATCCGCAAGCCCTGCGCCATGAAGGCCGAGCAGATGAGATGCCCGACATCGTGCCAGTGACCCTCGATTTCAAAACCCAGGATGGCCTTCGGATCATACGGCGTGCCGACCTTGCCGTGCACGAACGTGTAGAACGCCGCCTCCTGCTCGTCCGGGCACGGCAGCGAGACGATGCGATCCGCCTTGCTGCCGTCCGCCAGCGTCATCAAGGTATCGACGTCATAGCCGACGGGCCGCATGCGCACGCCGTCCTCGATATGCGCGCCGATGTAGTCGTTGCCGTCGACCGTGACCGCTTCGACGTGGCTCGGCGTGAACGGCATCGAGGTGCCGGCCTGCCAGCGGATCAGTTGCGAGGTCAGGGTATGCGAGGCGCAGAAGCGGAGGTGGATCACAGCATGGACTCCTGCTTTGCCGCCACGCGCGCGGGCTCATCGAACAGGCGCGGCTGCGCCAATTCCTTTGCGATGCGGCGGCAGGCGATGTCGAAGTAACGTTGTTCTATTTCGATGCCGATGAACTTGCGGCCTAGCTTGGCCGCT
>DATNAI010000326.1:0-9898 GCA_035572875.1 Castellaniella sp.
ACCTTGCAGCGCGGCCAGCGTCGCACCGACATTGGTGCCCTTGCTGTCGTCGATGAAATCCACGCCGGCCACCGTGCGGACAAGCTCGGTCCGGTGCGCTTCGCCGCGATACTCGCGCAGCGCATGCAGCATGGGCGCCCAGGGCAGGCCGAGCACGGCCCCCAGCGACAGGGCCGCCAGCGCGTTGAGCGCATTGTGCCGCCCGCGAATCTGCAGCGCATCGGCCGGCATCAGCACCTGGACGCGGCCGGGTTCACGGCGCACGGGATCCGCCGGCTTCCTGCGGGCGCGCGGCGATGGCGCCTCCGATTCCGCCGGCTGAGCCTGCGCCAGCCAGGTCAGGCCCTGCCGCACGAGCAGCCCCAGATCGCCGGCGAACACGGGCGCATCGCTCCCGAAGCCGCGGACCTCGCCGGCGCTTGCATCGTCCACCATGGCCCGCACCCACGCATCGTCCCGGTTGATCACCGACACACGGGCCATCTTCAGCAGGCGCGCCTTGGCAGCCGCGTAGGCCTGCATGCTGCCATGCCAGTCCAGATGATCCTGCGTCAGGTTCAGCACGACAGCGACATCGGGGGCCAGAGACGTGGTGGATTCCAGTTGGAAGCTGGACAATTCCAGGACCCAGATCTCGGGCAGATCGTCCCGTTCCAGGGCATCCCGCAGGCTGCTCAAGGCGGCCGGGCCGATATTGCCGGCGGCCCGCACCGGGCGTCCGCACGCCTCGGCCAGATGCCGGGTCAAGGAAGTCACCGTGGTCTTGCCATTGGTGCCGGTCACCGCCGCCAGAAGCGGCGCATAGCCCTGGGAGCGCAGATCCGACAGCGCACGTGCAAAGAGCTCGACCTCCCCGAGGATCTCGACCCCGAGCCCGCGCGCGGCCGCCAGCAGATCCGACACCGGCGCATGGCCCGGATTCAGCCCGGGGCTGATCACCACGGTATGGACGCCAGCCAAAGCGTCGCCGCCCCACGCATCCGGTCCCAGGCGCAGGTCAGCGGCAATCTGCGCCGCCTGCAAGGCCTCCAGGCCGGCGGGCTGGGCACGGGTGTCGAGCACGCGCAGCGAGGCCCCCTGCGCCGCGCACCAGCGCGCCGCAGCCACGCCCGTCTCTCCCAACCCCAGGATCAGGGTCAGGCCATCGCGGCGCACGGAGGGGAATGAATATCGCTCGTTCATCGCAGCTTCAGGCTCGACAGGCCGATGAGGACCAGCATCATGGTGAGGATCCAGAAACGGACCACCACCTGCGTCTCCTTCCAGCCGCCCACTTCGAAATGGTGGTGCAGCGGCGCCATGCGAAAGACGCGCCGGCCCTCGCCATAGCGCTTCTTGGTGTATTTGAACCACGAGACCTGAATCATGACCGACAGCGTCTCGACCACGAACACCCCGCCCATGATGAAAAGCACGATTTCCTGGCGCACGATCACGGCGATCGTCCCCAGCGCGCCACCCAGCGCCAGCGCGCCCACGTCGCCCATGAACACCTGTGCCGGATACGTGTTGAACCACAGAAACGCCAGTCCGGCGCCCGCCAGCGCCGCACACAGCACCATCAGCTCCGACGCTCCGGGAATGTACGGGAACAGCAGGTAGCGCGAATAGTCCACGCGCCCCACGACGTAGGCGAAAATCCCCAGCGCGGATCCCACCATGACGGTGGGCATGATGGCCAGCCCGTCCAGGCCGTCGGTCAGATTGACGGCGTTGCTGGCGCCCACGATCACCAGCCAGGTCAGGATCACGAAGCCGAAGACGCCCAGCGGGTAACTCACGGTCTTGAAGAACGGCACGATGAGGTCGGCGCGCGTCGGCAGCGGCATGGTGAAGCCGCTCAAGACCCAGTCCCGGAACAGCGGCCACAGGTCGGCATTGGCCGGGGCGGCCACGGCAAAGCTCAGATACACGGCCGCGACGGCGCCGATCAGCGCCTGCCAGAAGAATTTCTGGCGGGCCGGCATGCCCTCCGGATCGTGGTGCACGACCTTGCGGTAATCGTCGGCCCAGCCGATCCAGCCAAAGCCGAACGTCACCAGCAGCACGACCCACACGAAACGGTTGGTCCAGTCCGCCCACAAGAGGGTGCTGATGCCGATGGCAATCAGGATCAGGGCGCCGCCCATGGTCGGGGTGCCGTTCTTCTGCAGATGGGACTGCGGGCCGTAGCTGCGCACGGCCTGGCCGATCTTCAATTCGGTCAGGCGGCGGATCAGCCAGGGGCCGGCCAGCAACCCGATCGCCAGAGCCGTTGCGCAAGCCAGCAAGGCGCGGAATGTGATGTACTCGACTACCCCGAAGGCGCGGAAATGTTCGTCGGACAGCCAGCGGGCGAGTTCAAGCAGCATGGTTGTCCTCGCTGATGGGTGCGCCCGCCAGCAGCGCCTGCACCACGCGCTCCATGTGCATGCTGCGCGAGCCCTTCACCAGAATGTGGCCCGGACGCGAGGACAAGACGGCCGGAAGCAGCGCATCCAATGTATCGAACGCCTGGCCGCCCGCTCCGAAGGCCCGAGCCGTGGCGCGTGATGCGACGCCCAGCGTCAGCACGGCGTCCACGCCCCGTTGTCGCGCATAGGCGCCGACCTCCTCATGCATGGAAGGCCCCTGGTCGCCGACTTCGCCCATATCGCCCAGCACCAGCACCCGGCGACCGTCCAGGTTCGCCAGCACATCGATCGCGGCCCGCACCGAGTCCGGGTTGGCATTGTAGGTATCGTCGATGAGCTGGAACCCGTCCGCCAGAAGCCGGGGCTGCATGCGGCCGCCCACCGGGACGAAGCGGGCCAGACCGGCGGCGATGGCGGCCGCCGGCGCGCCAGCCACCCAGGCGCAAGCCGCCGCCGCCAGCGCATTGTGCAAATTGTGCCGCCCGGGCGCGTGCAGCGCGACCTGGACGGCTTCGTGCCCGACGTGCAGCCGAAACTCCGTCAGCTCAGTGCCGGCGTGTACCTGCGAGGCACGGACGTCGGCTTGCGCCGAGAAGCCAAAGCAGCGCACCCTACGATCACCCGCAAGCTCGCGCCACACGTTCGAGTATGCGTCGTCGGCCGGAAAAACCGCCACGCCATCGGCCGGCAGGGAGTCGATGACCGATCCGTTCTCACGAGCCACCGCCTCGACACTGGCCATGAACTCCTGATGTTCGCGCTGGGCGTTGTTGATCAAGGCCACCGTGGGCTGAGCAATCGCGGCCAGCACGGCAATCTCGCCCGGGTGATTCATGCCGAGTTCCAGCACGGCCGCCCGATGCGAAGGACCCAGCCGCAGAACGGACAGCGGGACGCCGATCTCGTTGTTGAAATTGCCGCGGGTCGCCAGGCGCCCCTCTTCGCCAAGCCAGGCGGCGAGGATGGCACTGATCATTTCCTTGGTGGTGGTCTTGCCATTGCTGCCGGTGACGGCAATGACCGGGAGTGCATGAACGCTGCGCCAGACCGTGGCAATGCGCTGGAGCGCATGCCGGGTATCGCCCAGCACGATCTGCGACAGCGTGCCGTCGGCCACCGGGTGCGCCACAACAGCCGCGCGCGCGCCGGCCTGTTCCGCCGCGCCCAGGTAATCATGTCCGTCGAACCGTTCGCCCCGCAGCGCCAGGAATAGATCTCCCGGCCTCAGGTTGCGGGTATCCGTGGACAGCCGGGCCCCCGATTGCCAGGTCAGTGCGAGACGCGCCCACTCGCGGTCGTCAAAGGGACTGCGCACATGGTGGACCTCCTGGTAGGTCTCATGCCCCTTGCCCGCCAGCAGCACCACATCGCGTTCGCCGGCCCGCCAGATGGCACCCAGGATCGCGCAGGCGCGATCGACTTCGACCTGCGGACGCTGCGGCATGCCCGCCACGATGGCCTCGATGATGGCTTCCGGCGGCTCGGTGCGGGGATTGTCGGTAGTGACGACCACTGCGTCGGCCAATCGCGCGGCCGCCGCGCCCATGAGCGGCCGCTTGCCCGTATCGCGGTCGCCTCCGCAACCGAACACGCACACCAGCCGGCCGCCGCGCTCCCGGGCTACCGGCTGCAGAGCCGCCAGCACCCGTTCCAGGGCATCCGGCGTGTGCGCATAGTCCACCACCACCAGAGGCTGGAGGCGGTTGCCGGCCAGTCCCGCCACGGCTTGCAGGCGCCCCGGCACCGGATGCAGCACGGCCAGGGCGCGCGCCATCCGGCTCAGCCCCCACCCCAGTTCGCGTAGCACGCCGGCCACCAGCAGCAGGTTGGAGACGTTGTGTTCGCCCACCAGGTGCGTCACGATCTGAGCACTGCCATCGGGAGTGACGAGCCTGAAGACCAGGCCGTCCGCGCCGTGCTGCAGATCCTCCGCGCGAAACGGCTCCGCCGCTGAAGCCTTCAGGCTGTAGCCCACTCGGTGCCCGGACGGCGCACGGCCCGCAAGCAATTCGGCGCCAGCCGCATCGTCGGCGTTGATGACGGCGCCGCGCATCCCGGAGCGGGCAAAGAGCAGGAACTTGGCCTGCTTGTAGTGTTCCAGGGTACCGTGATAATCGAGATGATCACGCGTCAGATTGGTGAACCCGGCGACCTGGATCCGCACGCCATCGAGGCGCCCTTGTTCCAGTCCAATGGATGACGCTTCTATGGCTGCCGCCACACCGCCTGCCCGGACGATGGCTGCCAGGCTGCGATGGAGGGTCAGCACATCGGGAGTGGTCAGCACACCGCCCAGATTGCGGCCGTCCGGAAGCGTCACCCCGAGGGTACCGACCGTCCCGCACGGCATGTCCTCGGAATTGAGCGCGTCTGCGATCCATCGAACCGTGGAGGTCTTGCCATTGGTGCCGGTGACCGCCATCACCGTCAGCGCATCGGAAGGCCGCCCGTACCAGAGATGGGCAATCTCCCCGAGCGAAGCGGGCAGGTCCGGCACGATCAGCACCGGCACCTGATCGGGCACCGGCTGGTCTCCGCCTGCCGCGACCACGAGAGCAGCCGCGCCTGCGGCGATGGCCGCCGCCATATAGGCGCGGCCATCGGCCGCTATGCCGGGACAGGCAAAAAATACGTCTCCGGGGCGGACCTGGCGCGAATCCAGGCAGAGGTCGGCGTGCCGTTCGACCCGCTCGTCCAGCCAGGTCATGATGTCGAGGATAGTCATCGTGCGTGTCCCCCCTGATCCGCCACGGCCACCAGCGAATCCACAGGGGCATCCGGCCGCACCCCAAGACGGCGCAGGGTGCTCGAAACAATATCGGAAAACACGGGTGCGGCTACGCGGCCGCCATAATACCCCCCCGTACTGGGTTCATCGATGGAAACGGCCACCACAATGCGAGGATTTGAAACAGGCGCGAAGCCGACGAACGAACCCCGATATTTGGTCTTGCTGTACTGGCCGTCGACGATCTTGCGCGCCGTGCCGCTCTTGCCGGCCACCCGATAGCCTTGAACCTGCGCCAGCTTGGCGCCATCGGGACCCGCCGCGGCTTCCAGAAAGGATCGCATGAGACTCGTGACGCGCGGGGAATAGACCTGTGTGCTCGTCGGCTTGCCATCGCGGCGCAGCAGCGACAGAGACACCATGTCACCATCGCGTGCAAACGCCGTATAGGCATGAGCGATCTGGATCAGTGAGACGGACAGACCGTAGCCGTACGCCATGGTGGCGCGCTCGATGGCGCGCCAGCGTTGCCAGGGGCGCAGCCGCCCCGCCGCCATCCCGGGAAAATCGGTCTGCGGCACCCGGCCGAACCCGAGCTGCGAAAACTTGGTCCACATATCGCGGGACGAGAGCAGCTCCGAAATCATGGTCATGCCCACGTTGCTCGAATGCTGAATGATCCCGCCGACGTCCAGCGTCCCGAAGTGGCCCACATCGGAAATGAGGGCCCCCTGATAGCGATAGCGGCCGTTTCCGGTGTCGAAGAGCGTCTTCGTGGTGATCTTGCCTTCGTCGAGCGCCAGCGACGCAGTGAACGGCTTCATGATGGAGCCGGGTTCGAACGTGTCGGTCATCACCCGGTTGCGCAGTGCCGGGCCGGTCCGCTGGGCCATGTCATTGGGGTCATAGGACGGCAGGTTCACCATGGCGAGCACTTCGCCCGTACGCGTGTCCACCACGATCGCGGCGCCGCCCTTGGCCTGATGTTCGTCGATGGCGGCCTTCAGCGCGGTATACGTATCGAACTGGATGCCGGCATCGATGGAAAGCTGCAGATTCTGGCCATCGACCGCCGGCACCGCCGCCTGTACGTCCTCCACCACCCGTCCCAGCCGGTCCTTGATCACGCGCCGGGACCCCGGCTGCCCCGACAGGCGATCGTTGAAGGCCAGTTCAATGCCCTCGATTCCGCGATCCTCGATATTGGTGAAGCCGATGACGTGCGCCATGACTTCGCCTTCCGGATAGATGCGGCGCGATTCCGTGAGCTGCTGCACCCCCGGAATCTTCAGCTGACGAATCTGCTCGGCCACATTCAGCGGGACCTGGCGCTGCAGGTAGACGAAATTCTTGTCCTCGTCCTGGGTGCGCTGCTCGATGTCGCGCGCATCCACCCCCAAAAGCTTCGCCAGCGTGGCAATCTGGGCAGGTGTTGCCTTGTGGAAATCCTCGGGGATCACCCAGATGGCTTTGGCCGGCACACTGGAGGCCAGCACGACCGAGCCGCTGCGGTCGAAGATCTTGCCGCGCGTGGCCGGCAGAACCAGCGTGCGCTCGTAGCGGCGTTCGCCCTGGCGTTGCAGGAATTCGTTGGAAAAGATCTGGACGCTGAGCGCCTTCGCCACCACCGCGACAAACGCCAGCGCCAGCACAATGAGAACCAGCCGGGCCCGCCAGAAGGATGGCTTGGAAGACAGCACCGGACTTTCATGGAAGCCGAACCGCTTCATGGCCGGCCTCCCGACGCGTCCGGCTGCGCGGGCGCAGCGGACTCTTGGAGATAAATGGTGCGTCCCTGCGTCACCGGAACCAGATGCAGCTCCGTGCGCGCCAGCGCATCGATGCGCGCATTCCGGGCCAGTTCGGCCCGATCCAGCTGCAGCCGCCGCCAATCGACGTCCAATTCATGAGACTGGGACTTCAGGCGCTCTGACGCCACGAAGAGCTCGCGCGTCTGAAATCTCACCGTCACCAGCGAAATCGCCGACGTCATGAGCGCCAGGGTCAGCAGCATGGCGAGGCGCGTCATCGCTGCCTCCTGCGCGCCGCGGGCCGACCTGATTGGCCGGGCCTGTGCACGAACGTGCAGGCGTGGGCCAGGGTGAGCGGCACCGCCGTACGCTGCGCCACGCGCAGCACGGCGGAACGCGAACGGACGTTATCGTCGACTTCGGCGTCGTCCGCCTGCAGCTTGCCCAGCAGCGTCACATACGGCTTGGGCATGTCCTTTTCGGCAATCGGCAGGCGGGCCTGCGCCTGCCCCGGTCGCGCAGCGGCTGCGAGGCACTGCTTGACCATGCGGTCTTCCAGCGAATGGAAGCTGATGACCGCCAGGCGTCCACCCTGGCGCAGCCGGGTCAGCGCTGCCGGGAGGGCGCACGCGAGCTCCTCGAGCTCTTCATTGATGTAAATCCGTATAGCTTGAAAGGTGCGGGTGGCCGGGTGTTGACCCTTTTCGCGCGTACGGACGACACCGGCGACGAGCTGGGCAAGTTCGCCCGTGGTGCGCAACGGGCGGGATTCGCGGCCCGCAACAATCGCCTTTGCAATCTGGAAAGCAAACCGTTCTTCGCCATAATGTGCGATGACCTCCTTGATCTGATCCACGTCGGCGCCGGCCAGCCATTCGGCTGCCGTCGGCCCGCGGCTGGTGTCCATGCGCATGTCCAGAGGACCATCACGCATGAAAGAAAACCCCCGCTGGGCATCGTCGATCTGCGGGGAAGATACGCCCAGATCCAGCAAGATCCCATCCACCTTAGGGATGGTCAGGCGATCCAGTTGTTCCGCCAGTGTGGCGAATCCTTGATGAACGACGCGGACGCGGGGATCCTCGGCCTGCAAGGCATGCGCCACCGAAATGGCTTCCGGATCCTTGTCGAACACCACCAACGTGGCCTCGGGGGCGAGACGCTGCAGCAGCAGCCGGCTGTGGCCACCTCGGCCAAACGTCCCATCCACGAACACCCCCGTCAACCGGGGAGACGTCCCATCACCCGCCGACCGACGGCCGAATACCGGACTCAACAATGCGTCGATAGCCGGTTCCAGCAGGACGGTTCGGTGGGAATACGCCATGGGCGGGCTCAAAAAGAAATCTGTTCAAGAATCGACGCATCAAGCTTGTTCACGTCCTCGATGCTGCGCGCCTCCCACGTGGGCCGGTCCCACAGCTCGAAATTCGACCCCAGGCCCAGCAGCATCACCTCGCGTTCCAGGCCGGCTGCGACACGCAGCTCCGGGGACACCAGAATGCGGCCGGCGCCGTCCATCTCCACATCCTGAGCGCTTCCCAGCAACAGCCGCTGCAGCGAGCGCGCGCTGGCGGACAGGGCGGCAATCTGCTCCCGCTTGGCTTCCCAGATGGAACGCGGATACAGCAGCAGGCACCCGTCGGGATGCCGCGTAAGGGTGAGGCGCCCCTCTTCAGTGGCCAGCAGCACGTCGCGATGCCGGGACGGAATCGACATCCGGCCCTTGGCATCCAACGTCAGCGCGCTGCTTCCCTGAAACATGGGGTTCCTCCCACTTCTTCACACAAAAAACTACTTCCGCCCACTCTAAGGGATGTCTGCACACCGGTCAAGCGTCTTCTTGAGATTTAATCAATGACAACAAGCACTTACATCCAACCGGGATGCTTTTATGAAAAACAAACGTCTGATAAATCAATGCATTGCGGGACGAACTCAAAGTCCTTTATCACGACTTGGGCATCCAGCGGGAGGGGCCGGTGCCGCACCGGAAACCTGCTCCAACTCCCGATTGACAGGCCTACGGCGAACCGATGTAATGGCTTCGCAGCTCATCCGCTGCCCCGTGCATCCGTATCGGATGCAAGACTCGAAAGCATCCGGGCCTTTTTTGCGTTTGCCTGCCTCATCGCCAGTCAACAGAAAGGAGTCACTCTCATGTCGGATCGTCGTTCCCACACCCCATCCTCCCGCCGCCAGTTCCTGCTCTCGGTGGGCGCGACCGGAGGTTCCCTTGCACTCGCCAGTGCGCTTCCTCTGCGGCAGGCCTTCGCAGCCGACACCCCGCCGGCCATCAATCTGGGCCAGGAGGCCACGATGACCGGCTCGGCCGCTGAATTCGGTCCGTACTACCGCGATGCTGTGCAGCTCGCCGTGAACCACATCAACACGGCGGCCAAGGAAGTCTTCGGCGGTCCGATCATCGCCAACCACATCACGGTGGACAGCGCCACGCTTCCCACGGTCGGCGTGCAGGCCGCGCGCCAGATGATCGACACGCAGCACACACCGGTGGTGGTCTGCGGCTGGTCCAGTGGTGTGACGGTCGCCGTGGCGACCTCAGTGACGATTCCTTCGGGGGTACTGCAGATCGCCAACGGCGCGACCTCGCCGCTGATCAGCGTCCTGCCGGCCGACGCCAAGGCCGACCTGCTGTTCCGGACCTGCGCGTCCGATGCGCTGCAAGGCGTTGTCGCCGCGCAATTGGTCGCCGGCAAGATCGACCCGAAGTACAAATACGAGAAAGTCTCCACCATCTACATCAATAACCCGTACGGTCAGGGCCTGTCGAACTCTTTCGCGGCCGCATTCCAGAAACTGGGTGGCAAGGTGCTTGCCCAGGTTCCGCACCCCGAGGAAGTCCAGCCCACCTACAAGTCCATGCTGTCGCAGGCCCTGAAAGACAAGCCCGACCTGCTCATCATCGTCAGCTACCCGGCCCATACCATCGCCATCTGCAAGGAATCCCGCGACACCTTCAGTTTCACCAACTGGCAATTCGTGGACGGCAACTCCAGCGTCGA